>NZ_CATNHG010000114.1:0-26554 GCF_950097965.1 Bacillus sp. T2.9-1 | reverse complement strand
CTTTTTTAATGCTTAATTTTTTCCAGCTACCGCGCTCTCGCTTGGTGGCCTTTTTGTCTAGTTGGGGGACTCGTCCCCCAACTAGACAAAAAGGATATTTATTCTCCCACAAACATTTTACTCATACCTTCCCTATTTTTGTAAAATCATTCATTTAATGGTTTTAGAATCTAAGCAAATGAACAAAAAGTATAGCAGACTAAATACAGTTTACTTTAGGGCAAGCAACGATTCTATTGGTGTTGACTCGCCCTACTTCTTACTACATATTTCCCATTAAATTCCTATAATAAGATTTTAGGCTTTAAAAAAAGAGAACCACTTACGAGTTAATTTTTAATTAAATTTCCTTCAAATGGTACTGTGGCTTTTTGGATTTCTTCTTCTAATTCAGCTGTTAATATGTTTTTCCTTTCGTAGCTCCAATTATAATAATTTGCCATATACTCTATAACGGCTTCCTTTATTTCTTGCACTTTATCTATATCAAATAGTAGCATTCCTGTTCGTCTTAAAAGAATATCTGTAGGTGTCATAGCGAATTCATATTCCATTGCATAGCGTATTCTTGAAAGCACTACTGGCGAAAGCTCTTCATGCTTTCCGATAGATTCTTTTGCCAGCTCATATAGAATTGGCGCATTGCTGCCATATAGCTTTGCGATTTTTTCTGCATCCTCTTTAGAGAGTCCTGCATTAATTCCCTTCTCTACTACCTCTTTGATATATGTCGAAAAACCTTTTGACCCTCCGACTTCACCGCCTGAAATTGGCAATGATTTTGTCATACAGTTTTTAAATGTTTTGCCTGTTTTTTCTTGCAATCTACTTGCTACTAGATTAACAACTGTCTCTGCCATTTTTCGATAACCAGTTAGTTTACCTCCAGCGATTGTAATTAATTTACTTTCCGATTCCCAAATTTCATCCTTTCGCGAAATTTCAGATGGGTCTTTTCCGTCTTCCAAAATTAATGGTCTCACTCCAGCCCAACTAGATTCTACATCTGCTGCAGAAACAGACACAGAAGGGAACATAAATTTTATGGCTCCTAAAATATAATCCCTATCTTCTATAGACATGGATGGATGTATAAGATCATCACTATAAAAGGTATCTGTTGTACCTACATAGGTTTTACCATCTCGTGGAATAGCAAAAACCATTCTACCATCAGAAGTGTCAAAATAAATGGCTTGTTTTAGCGGGAATACAGACTGATCAATAACTAAATGAACTCCTTTTGTAAGCTGAAGCGTTTTTCCTTTCTTGCTTCCATCAATTGTTCTTAACGTATCGACCCATGGTCCTGTTGCATTAACAATGGTATTCGCATAAATTGGATACACAGTACCAGCTATTAAATTTCTAACTTCCACACCTTCCACCATACCATTTTTATCATATAAGAAGTTTTCTACTTTCGTGTAATTAATGGCAGTCGCCCCATTATCTACTGCTTTTTTAAGTACTTCAACCGTTAAACGGCTGTCATCTGTCCGATATTCTACATAGTATCCGCCACCTTTTAGTCCATCTTTTTTTATTAAAGGCTCTTTAGATAATGTTTCATCCTTTGATAACATTTTTCGACGTTCTGATTTTTTTACTCCGGCAAGAAAATCATATACTCTTAAGCCAATATTCGTTGAAAATTTCCCAAAAGTCCCTCCTTGATGCAAGGGGAGAAGCATCCACTCAGGCGTGGTCACATGTGGTCCATTTTCATATACAACCTCTCTTTCTTTCCCTACCTCTGCAACCATTTTCACTTCAAATTGCTTTAAATATCTTAGTCCCCCATGCACTAATTTCGTTGATCTGCTTGAGGTTCCAGCTGAAAAATCCTGCATTTCTACTAGCGCTACTTCCATTCCTCTAGTTGCCGCATCTAAAGCGATCCCCGCACCTGTTATACCTCCACCAATAACTACCATATCAAATTTCTTATTCATTAATTGCTGTTCTATTTTTTCTCTATTACTTGGCTTCTTTTGCAAAGTAATAACCTCCCTTTAAGTGAAAACCATGTTGGTTAAATATTTTCCTGCTGTAACAAATGAGATAATTGAGTCGTAAGTAGTTTTTTAGGAAACAAAAAGAGACCACAAAGCTACATTATCATTATGATGACAATGGCTTGTGGTCTCTCCAATTCTCCAGACAAAAATTATTAACTTGTGTATATTATAACATATTTTTCTTTATATTCATAGTATTTATATTATTTTTATAATGTTTTCTTATTTAAAAGCCATCGTTGCTTTGACTGCTTTCTTCCAGCCAAGATACAATTCTTCTCTTCTATCTTCTTCCATTTTTGGTTCAAAGGAACGATCCAAACTCCATTGTTCTGCAATTTCACTTTGATCTTTCCAGTATCCAACAGCTAATCCAGCAAGATAAGCAGCACCTAATGCAGTTGTTTCATTTACAACTGGTCGTTCTACAGGAACATTCAGTATATCTCCTTGGAATTGCATGAGGAAATTGTTTCGAACTGCTCCCCCGTCTGCACGTAATGTTTTTACTTGAATATTCGAATCTGCTTCCATTGCAGAAAGTACGTCTCTTGTTTGATAGGCAAGTGACTCTAATGTTGCACGAATAAAATGTTCCTTTGTTGTTCCTCTCGTTACGCCGAACATCGCACCCCTTACATCACTATCCCAATACGGTGTACCAAGTCCTACAAATGCTGGTACTAAATACACTCCATCGGTTGAATCCACTCTGCTTGCATATGCTTCACTATCCTTCGCATCTTTTAGCATTCTTAATCCATCTCGTAACCATTGAATGGCAGATCCAGCAACAAAAATGCTCCCTTCTAGCGCATAATGCACTTTTCCATCTATCCCCCATGCAATGGTTGTTAATAGTCCATGATCTGATTTGACTGCCTTTTCTCCTGTATTCATGAGCATAAAACAGCCTGTTCCATACGTATTTTTTGCCATTCCAGCTTCAAAGCACGCCTGCCCAAATAATGCAGCCTGCTGATCTCCAGCAACTCCCGCAATCGGAATTCTGTTACCAAAGAAATGTCCTTCAACTGTATATGCGTATATTTCAGAAGAAGCCTTTACTTCAGGAAGCATCGATTTAGGAACTGTTAAAATATCTAATAATTCCTGATCCCATTTTAAATCATAAATATTAAACATTAATGTACGGGATGCATTTGTATAATCTGTTACATGTGCTTCTCCACCAGACAACTTCCAAATAAGCCATGTATCAATCGTCCCAAATAACAAATCACCATTTTCTGCTTTTTCTCTTGCCCCATCTACATGATCTAAAATCCATTTAACTTTTGTACCTGCAAAATACGCATCAATCAATAATCCTGTTTTATCTCGGAATAATTGATTATACCCCTGTGCTTTTAATTCTTCACAAATGTCATTTGTTTGTCTTGATTGCCAGACGATTGCGTTGTATACAGGAACCCCAGATTTCTTATCCCACACAACCGCTGTTTCACGCTGATTTGTTATCCCGATTCCTTCAATTTGTTCTGGCTTAATATCTGATTCTGATAAAACGGTTGCAATTACAGCCAGAATGGAACCCCAGATTTCATTAGCATTATGTTCCACCCAGCCTGGCTTTGGAAAAATTTGTGTAAATTCTTTTTGCGCAACATGCACAATTTCTCCCTTTTTATTAAAAATAATCGCTCTAGAGCTTGTTGTACCTTGATCTAATGATAAAATATATTTTTCCATGTTCATTCCTCCCCAGTTAGTAAATATTCACGCTACTTTTTTTCTAATACTCTTACTTTCCCCTTTTGTCATAAAAAATGCAAGCATTAAAACAACTGCATTTATGGCTAACACTACCCAGAAACTGGATAAGATAATACCTTTAAAAAGATAAGTATACATAATTGCAGCTAAAGAACCACCGAGAATCGGTCCAACTACAGGTATCCATGCATATCCGAAATTCGATGAGCCTTTACCTGCTATCGGCAGTACAAAATGAGCAATTCTTGGACCAAGGTCACGGGCAGGATTAATGGCATATCCTGTTGTTCCTCCTAATGACATACCAATTACAACAATCAACAAACCTACAGCTATTGGGTTGAGACCTTCTGTAAAACTATTTGCACCAATGAATAACAATCCTAGCACTAACATAAACGTTCCAATCAACTCACTTAATATATTGGAAAAAGTATGTGGAATCGCAGGTCCAGTTGAAAACACTGCTAATTTTGCACCAGGATCCTTTGTTGCTTCCCAATGTGGGAGATAGTGTAAATAAACAATACAGGCTCCTAAAAACGCACCAATCATTTGCGCTAATATGTAAGGCCCTACTTGATTCCATGGAAAGTCCCCAGTTATTGCTAGAGCAATTGTCACTGCAGGATTTAGATGTGCACCACTAATGCTTCCTACAGCAAATACGCCCATTGCTACAGCTAATCCCCATGCAATCGTAACGACAATCCAACCACCGCCATTTGAGTACGCCTTTTTTAAGTTACCACCTGCTACGACCCCGCCACCAAATACAATCAGAATAAGCGTTCCAATAACTTCTCCCATAAACGCAGACATTCGAATCCCCCTTATCCTTTTTTCACTCTGTTTTAATTCGATGCTAAATACATTTTTTACATCTTCGTTAATACTTATCAACCTGTCTTTTCGATTCAAATCACAGAGTGTAATTGGTTAAAAAATGCGCAAAAAAGGAGAGCACAACAAAATATCGCCAATAAATAAATTATGGCTACCTGCGTGCATCTCCTTTTCTCCTACACATTAAATTAACTTGTAAATCTATTGTAAACGCTTACCAGTAGACTGTCAATTTTTTTTTGATATTTCCACTATAAAAATAGTAATTATTAATTAAGTGTACATTATCTCTCTTCCCATAATTCACGCTTCGATGTCGTAATACTTGTAGCCCCAGCATCAATTGCTTTTTTAACATCTTCTTTTGTGCGAATCAAACCACCAGCGAGTATCGGTACATTCAAACTATCTTTTAATTCCTTAATCATCCAAGGCATCACGCCTGGAAGAACTTCAATATAATCTGGATATGTTCTTTTCACCAATTTAACACTTTTCGCTATCGCATGGCTATCGAGTAAGAAGACCCTTTGTATAGCAATGACATTTTTCTGTTTTGCTTTTAAAATAACGGATGATTTTGTAGATATTACTCCATATGGCTTAAACTCTTGACAGATAAACTCTGTACCAAAATCATCACTTTTTAATCCTTGAATTAGATCCACATGGTAAATCATTTTCTTATTAGCCTTTTTTGCCAGTTGGCTAATGTGCTTTAATTGAGAAATATGTACTTCTAAGAACACGCCAATTTCATAATCACTTTTTAGAAAAGCTTCAAATTCCTTCATATTTGATGATGCAGGTATGATATGCTGATTCATTTTTATCCCCCATAATTCACTTTATTGCAAAATTACTATACCTTGTATACGCTCTCCTCTTTATTAACAGCTTTCTTTAGTAAAAAATTACCGTTTCAATTCAGTTTGTCAAAAAAATGATTTTAAAAAAGTTAAATAGAATTTTTATGCGTCGCTTTTAGTGTAAGAGGTGAGACTCATTTGGGATTAGCGCGAGCCCTACTGAGGAAGGCAAACCCCAAAAACGGAAAGCAACATTCCAATCCTAAGGACCTAATAAATATCTATAGACAAACCTTATTTCTACAATCCAGGCGTTTGGCTACAGTCTAGATTTAAATTCATATAGCCGAAAAGCTAAAATACAAACGGCTGAATAGGCTATTCCTATTGAATATCCGCCGACAACATCTGTCGGATAATGAACTCCTAAATATATTCTGCTTATACCAATTAGAATGATAAATAGGCAAGCAACCACATATGCAATTATTTTATGTCCAGTCGATTTCACAATATGTATACATAGATATGCACATGAACCAAAGAATATAAGAGAGCCCATTGAATGTCCACTTGGGAAACTATAGCCTTTCTCTATTATAACAGGCAAAATATCTGGACGCTCTCTTTTAAAAAACCATTTAAGCAGTTTATTTAATAGTGCGCCAATACCATTTGTCAAAACAAAAAAGGTGGCTAAAGCATATTTTTTTCTCCATAGCAAAAGAGCTGTAATGAATAGTAAAGCAATTGTGATAAATGATACCGATCCAAAAAATGTCACCCGTTCCACCCATATTGTTAAATCATCGGAAATGAATGACTGGATAAAATCGATGATCATATCGTCAAAAGCAATGATATCCAAACTGGTAACTAGGTTTGCTATTAAATAAAATACCGTACTAAAAGTTACGATTATAGCAATCATCAGGATTATATACTTTAATGTTATATTTCTTTCCAAAATTATCCCTCGCTATTTTTCGGTGCTAGCTTGTCCATACAAGCATAGCACCTATTTAAATTTTAAGCTTCTTTTGCGACTTTCTTTCTCGTTGTCTTCTTCTTCTTTTCTTCTGTTTTCTTAGGCTTTGTATTATCAATAGAAGCTTGAAGAGCCGCCATCAGATCCATGACATTCGATTTCGGTTGCTTTTCTGTACCTGTAACTACTTCTGCTCCAGCTTTTTTTGCTTCAATTAATTGAAGAAGAGCTGTTCTGTACTCATCCGTGTATTTTTCTGGTGTAAACTCTGTTGTTAATTGATCTATTAATAAAATGGCTGTTTCTAATTCTTTTTTCTCTATTTGACTGGCTTCAGGTACATTTGGTACATCTTCTACATTGCGAACTTCATCTGGAAAATGTATCGTCTCCATCACAAGTGTATTTTCATACACTCGAATAATAGCTAATTGCTCCTTAGAGCGAATAATAATCTTAGCAATTCCTACTTTTCCTGTTTCAAGCAAAGCTTGTCTTAATAAAGCATATGCCTTATTTCCGCCCTCACCTGAAGACATATAATAACATTTTTCAAAATAAATCGGATCAATTTCTTCCATTTTCACAAAATCAATAATCTCTACCGCTTTATCCTCGTTCTCTTTGCGTAGATTTTCTAAGTCATCATCATCGAGGACTACATATTTTCCTTTTGCATACTCATACGCCTTCACAATTTCTTCTGGAGCTACTTCTTTTTCACAGGCAGAGCATTTCTTTTCATATTTAATAGGAGCATGACACGCTTTATGAAGTGTTCTTAACTTTATATCTTTATCCTCAATTGCAGAATGCATCTTAATCGGTATACTCACTAGTCCAAAACTTATATTTCCTTTCCACATCGTGTGCATCGTATAATCTCCATTCTCATTTAAATTACTTTCCCAAAAATTTTACTTTTTGATTCTATTAATACATTGTGTTTCCATGTCTTTTTCATACTATTTAATTATTGGTAGTGCACATCATTCATACATACCCATATCAATTGGTTATACTACTATTATCGAATGATTATCAGGAGGATTACTTATGCCTAAAGCAGCATTTTTTATACATTATTATCATAAAAAATCAGATACATTTGGTGTGAGCGTTTGTTTAAATAAGGAAATAATAACCGTTGGGAGATTTAAGAAAGGGTTAAAGGAGGATGAGAAAATCGCCTTGTTAGGCATTATAAAGGAACATTACAAAAAAGAAGAGGATGATTTTTATTATATGGATCCAGGAATTTGTGTAGAATTACATTTCTCTTCATTTGTACATGATGAAATAATCAATCCTACTTTCTCAAAATTTTTATATAAACATAATTGGCGCGATTGCAAATTGGAACAACTTATAACAGATCGCACTACTATTACTCACCCTGACAAACCACTTTTTCCCGATACTAATATTACTAAACTTAATTATCTTTTATATTTAAAAGAGGTAAGTCCCTATTTCCTTCCTTTTTTGCATAACCGTTTGCTGACAACCATTCGCTTTCCACATGGTCTATTTGGAGAATCATTCTATCAAAAACAATGCCCAGATTATGCTCCTTCTTTTGTAGAAACATATGTAAAAGAAGATATTGAATATATTTTATGTAATAATCAAGAAACCCTAATGTGGTTAGGAAATCAATTAGCTTTTGAATATCATATCCCATTCGAAACCATCCACTCCAATGGAATGCCTTCTGAAATTGTATTTGATTTAGATCCTCCTTCAAATGATCATTTTCATATGGCCATTGAAGCAGCTAAAGTTCTGCATGAAATTCTGAATAGATTGCAATTACAAGCCTTTTTAAAAATCTCAGGAAACAAAGGCATACAAATTTATTTGCCACTTCCCGAAAAAACTTTTTCATACGATGAAGTGCGGATTTTTACTGAATTTATCGCACATTTTATGATAGAAAAGAATCCAGAACAATTCACCATTGAAAGACTGAAAAAAAACAGAAATAATCGATTATATATTGACTATATCCAGCACAGCGAGGGCAAAACGATAATCGCTCCATACTCTATCCGTGGTAACAGAGGTGGATATGTTGCATGTCCAATTGAATGGAAGGAACTTACAAACACCCTCCATCCAAGTCAGTTTCCGATGAAAACTGTCCTTGAGAGATTAGAAAAAGGAATAAATCCATTTTCTACTTATTTTGAAGCCAAAAAAAGACAGCCGTTCCGTCAAGTGCTGGATATATTAACACAAATTAAAAATAAACAGGGATTCCTGTAAGAGGCTCACTCCCTGTTTTTTATTCCATTAGGCACTCTTCTATAGGGACGGTTACAAAGGATTCAATTACTGGATGTCTTAAGGTTCTACCCTCTGTCCACTCTAAAAAGGTGATTTTCACAGTAAGAGCTGGCCTCAGCCAAACACTTCCCTTAACTTCAACTTGGTTAATAAACGGATTCTCTTTGATAATAATTGGTTCAATAGCATTTGTAACAGCAACCCAGTCTTTTGCCGTTAATTTTCCAGAACCAGCACTTCCAATATAAAATAATTGGCCGTCCTTATTAAACTGCCCAAGATGTAGGGAATGGACAGTCTTATTCTTCAACGTAACCCCGCCTACTACTGCGATTAAATCCTGCTCTTTTTTTCTCTTTCTCCATCTTGAATCTTTTCCTTCAAGTAAATATGGACTATCGAGATCTTTACAAACAATTCCTTCGAGCTGATGCTCCATGCATACGTTAAATAAACCTTCTGTATCGGAAAAGCTTTCCACTAGGCGAATCACTTCATTCTCAGTAATTCTTTCTCGTAGTATTTGTTGTCTTTCACGTAGAGGCTTCTCTAATAACCAATGGTCATTAACATAAAGGATATCAAAAATCATATAGGTAATGGGAATTTCCTGCTGCAATTGGCTTACTCTATCCATATTTCGTATTCGATCACGCTTCATTACTTCATAAAAAGACGGCTTGCCATTCTGTAAAGCGATTATTTCTCCGTCCAAAATGCAATTTTCAGCCTGTATAAACGTGTTTGGGCGTAAGAGCTCTGGATATTGTTTGGTTCTTTCGTTTTTCTTTCTATTAAACAATTGGGTTTTATCTCCATCATAATAGGTGAGTATCCTTGTTCCATCCCACTTCACTTGGGCAACCCACTGATCACCTTGAGGAATTACATCTGTTAAGATTGGTTCAAATGGCTTTATTGGCTTCATAGTAGATATCCTTTTTATCCTTACCATTTGCAAATAGAAAAATAATATACAGTATTATTCCAACACATCCCATTATCTTTCAGAATTTAACTTAGCAATAAACTGTTTAATACTTTTTTAGACGAAAAGACTTGGGACATAAGCCATGAGGCTGTGTCAAAACTAAATAACTAATCTTTAAAGACGAACAATCTCTAATTTAGCTCTTATATAAGCTACTTTCTCATGATGGTTATCTATGATACAAATGTAGTTAAGTGTAAAAACTAAGTCGTTTTTTAAACTTGTTCTAAACCAATAAACACGAACCTTTGTGTAATTAAATTACATAAAACGTTCGTGTTTATTGTTGATTGAAATGCTTATGTCCCAGTCTCTTTATACTTTTAAAATAGTCATTTCAATTACAATTGCCTGCAACCTACTCACTCTGATGATATATCGTTTCATCTTAGTAAATATAGCCTACCTTTTCATCCTATCCATTTGGAAAGAACTATTATTATACTTACTTTAAATGAGCCTCTACATAATTTTGTGCTTCTGTTTGTAGTTTATTATATTGGATAGCTTCATCCTCAAAATAAATCTTATTCTTAACATTAAAATTTTCAATCGTATCCCACTCTAAAGCTACTTCTGCACGATATACATAACTAGCATTTCCAATTAAATCTATGCGGTATTGTCCATTTTGATGGTGAACAATACAGCGAACTTTCCCGCCATTATTATACACATCAACATAAGTATTTTCTTCATTAAATCCATTTAATATCGTAACGAGGGTAGATGCGCTCATCGCTGTACCGCATGCATTAGTAAAACCAACTCCTCGTTCATAAGTACGAACATAGATACTACCTTTATCTAAAATCGATACAAAGCTAACATTAACTCCGTCTGGAAAGTATTCATTTGACCCATTCACATATTTACTTAAAGTTTCCTGTACTTCAGAATCCAGTACCTCTTTATTCACTAACGTAATTAAATGTGGGTTTGGTACTGCTAACGCAGTAAATAACAAATCTTCATGCAGTCCTGGAATCTTCTCATTCAGTAGTGTATCTGCTTCTAATTGTAATGGAAGATCTTCTGTCTTAAAGGAAACTGGAGATATTTCTACCAAATAAGTTGGAATGTTTGGATAAATATCCTCTTCATTTTTCACTTCCAGATTAGCTTTCATCGTTTCAATTACAGCCTCTTCAACTTTAAGCAATTCACAAACATAACGGGCAACACAACGAATACCATTTCCGCACATAGACGCTTCCGAACCATCTGCATTAAATACTCTCATTCTTGCATCGGCTACTTGACTTGACATTACATAAAGAATTCCGTCAGCTCCCAAGGAAGACTCTCTATTACAGAGCGCTTTAGCTAACGTCGCTCTTTCTTCTTCAGAAAACTGATAATCATCTGATATCTCATCTATAATTAAAAAATCATTTCCACTTCCATGACATTTTGTAATTTTTATATTCATTTCCCTATTCCTCCAAGCTGATATCAATCTTCTTCCATTTTACCGTTCCTGCATTTAACCTGCAATTAATTCTTATTAGTAAAAGAGAACAGAAAATAACAAAAGAGGCTGGGACAAAACTAAATAACCAACCTTTAAAGACAAATACTCTCTAATTTAGCTCTTAAATAAAGCTACTATCTCATGATGATTATCTATGATTTTAAATATAGTCAAGTATAAAAACTAAGTCGTTCCATTGCGCTACAGACCCACGATGCGCCATGGAGGAAGCTGAGCCTCCCTCGCATGCTCTGAGGGGTCTAAAGCGTCTCTATTTCCCGCAGGAGTCGAGCGTCCTCTGCTCCATTTCACTTCGTTTTCAAACCTATTTTTAAACTAAAAAACACGAAAATTTATATATATTAACTATATAAATTTTCGCGTTTATTATTAGTTGAAATGCTTTTGTCCCAGCCTCTCTATTTAATAAACATTATAAATAATCTTCATCCAATAGCTTTTTAGCCCATGAAATGGATTCTGCATATTCTTTAAATAGTTCCTTTTCTTGTATATTTAACTCTTTACAGCCTAGTCCTATTCTAGTCCAATCAGCTGTTTCTGCAGCTATGACCAATTGGAGTACATCTCGTTGAATATTTTTCTCCCCTGATAATGCTTGTACAATCGTTTCATCTAGAGGTAAATCAGAAAGAATTGTCGCCATATCTCTATTCATAATGGTATCCATAAGGGAGAACATACCCGTTAAAAAAAAACTGCCGTATTCTTGTCTTCCAGGGATTAGCTTTGCGACCGATTCACACATTTTAGAGCGGATTAAACAATTAAGCATTACTTCAAATGAGATTCCATTCTTCCACTCATTTTCTCTTACGGTTAAAACGTATATCCATTTTTGCAGCTCAATAAGCCCAATATAAATAATCGCATTTTTAATACTTGTTACCTTTTGCTTCATTCCATAGCCTAGTGTGTTTATTAGTTTCAATAATTTATAGGACAATGAAATATCCTGCTCGATTAATTTTGAAATACGATTAATATCTGGATCTTCATCATTCAAAAGTTCAAGTATCTTATAATACGTATGAATATAGATTGGTACATCGTGAGTAGACATAATCAGTGGTCTTGAAAAGTAGTAACCTTGAAAATAGTGATATCCTTTATTTTTAGCTTGTTCATACTCTTCTTTTGTTTCCAGCTTTTCTGCAACCAATTCAATATTATTCTTTCTCGCCAACGTTTCCAAATCTGAACGTGTTTCCTTAGTTGTTTGCTGAAAATCAACTTTAATCATATCAGCAAGTAATAGCAAAGATTGTGAGTATAGATTGCTTTTGTCAAAAATAAAATCATCTAACGCTAATTTATAGCCTAGTTGTTTTAACTCTATGCAAATATCGATTATTTTTTGACTGGGAATAACGCTTTCGAGAATTTCGATTACTATGTTTCTTGGTTGAAAATATGTAGGCAGTCTTAGTTCTAATAAATTTTCTGTGAAATTGATGAAACAAGGTTTTCCGTCTGATAGCTTATCTATCCCAATATTAAAGAAACTGTTAATTAGAACTTCTGTCGTCGCCTGATCTCCATTTATATTTGGAAATGAATTCATGTTATTATGTCTATAAAGCAATTCATAGCCATAAACCTCTTCCATTCGATTAAATAGTGGCTGTCTCGCCACAAAAACTTCCATTCCTTTACCTCCGTCAATCTATTTGTGCCATAGTTATTGTCATTTTAATAAATTTATAAGCAGAAGGTTGTCGAACCTTGAGTGTAAGATAATTATTTTTAGCGCTTAAAATGTCTTATTTTGATTAATTATAGGGGCATCTATGGTGCAGTTATTTTTCGATGATAAAGACCATCCTTTATCCTGGTATATTAGTAAAGTTCTTATTCAAAAAATAAAATAAGCGCTATGATAAAGGATGGATCTTCTTTTTGATTAATGTGTATATTGAAGTACAAAATTAATCAAAAACAATGAGGATATGAAATACAAAGGAAGTGAAACATCTTTCGCTTTACCTAATGCTATCTTTAAAATTGGGTAAAGGATAAATCCGATTGCCATACCATCTGCGATACTATAAGTAAATGGAATCATAGCAATAATAAAGAAGCTGGGAAAACTTTCACTTAAATCCCTTAAATCCAGATTACGGATATTTTGTAGCATTAATCCTCCAATAATGATAAGAATCGGTGCAATCGCACTGTCTGGTATTAATTTAATAACAGGAATAAAAAACGCAGAACAAAGAAAAAGAAGTCCTGTTGTTACCGCTGTTAGACCTGTTCTCCCACCAGCTGTCATACTTGCAGAACTTTCCACTGTCGCTACTGTTGGACTTGTGCCAAAAAAACTAGAAAGAAATACAGATATAGAATTAGCTCGAAAAGCCTTTGTAAATCGGTCTGGTCTATCAATAGATTGCACATGGTTATTTACCAATCCAATATTCTCAAAAATAAGTACCATCGTTAGGGAAAATACCGCAATCCAGAATGGAATCGATATTAGTTTATCAAAAGACATATGACCAAACACATTCTTGTATTCTTGTAAGTGGAGCGATTGACTCTTTCCGCTATTTACATCAATTATTCCAAAACTTGCTGCTATCAATGTGCCAACAACAATCGTAATGAGGAAATTTCCCTTCACATTTCTTAAAAATAGGATAATACTTATTAAAAATGTGAGTACAGTTGCTAATACATGTAAATCACTAAAAGATCCTAAAGCAATAATGGAATTCGTTCCTCTTACAACAAGCCCGCCTTTCTCCAAACCGATTAGCATTAAAAATAGACCTAACCCTACAGTAATCGATTCTTTCAATGAAACAGGGATTGAATCACTTACAATCTTTGCAAGCTTCGTAAAGGCAACAATCATAAACAAAATTCCTGAAATGAATACAACCGCCAGAGCTTCTTGCCAAGTTAAAGCCATTGAATGGACAATTGTATAAGAAAATAAAGCATTAATCCCCATACCAGGTACAAGTAAAATCGGAACATTCCCGTAAAAACCCATTAAAAAACAACCTACAACTGACGTTAGAATCGTTGCAATGATCGCTGCTTCTAAAGGAATACCTGCTTCTGCCAAGATTAAAGAGTTCACCACCACAATATAAACAACAGTAAAAAATCCAATAATCCCTGCAAAAATTTCACTTTTAAAAGTGGTTTGATTTTCTTTTAGCTTAAAAAATGAAAAAATATAATCTTTCATTTGAAATACCTATTTAGTTATAGCCCTCTCCCTACCCGCTTCCCTCTTAAACACAAGAAAAGCATGTCATATATTGACATGACTTTCAGCATGAAATAGGGTAGCCACAAGAATTTATGATAGCAGATTCCCATTACTTTGCCAATGTTTTTTAGGAGAAAATACTTACTTTTTCCTACAGATTATGATGATTTCGCCTTTCCTTAGTAATATTTTCTTATCAAAAAAATTTCAGAATAAATTCAAATAAATCAATGATTTGTATACGCAAATATTTTCGCCAATAAAGCATATAGATGGATTACTTCTCTATCCGAAGCATGTGGATCAATTGTAAATAAAGGAAGATTAGGGTCCATGAATCGCTTTGACCACTCCTTTGGCATCCAGCCTTTTCTCAAATGTGCTAATACAATCCCATCTTCTTTCTCAAAATGATATTCCGTATTACCAAAGCTCTTTTTCATCCTGAGTGATTTTTCACCAAATAAAAAAATCCGCGAAGATCGTTTATCTGTTTTCATCTCCATTATTGAGCTTATCATTCTATTGTCTTTATTTAAAATCTCTATCCTATTCCGCTTCATTCTGAAAGTATATTGAAGCACGTTCTCCGTATTATAAAATCCATATGATTTTACATAAAACAGATCAAATAGAAAGGGAAGATACCAGCGAATCACCGAAAATTTCACATCTTTAATTTCTCCAATCTCTTGCCCATTTCTATCAAAAATAACCATACGCAGTGAGGGTGCAGGTAAAAATGATAAAACAACTGTATTTGTTTTTAAAATGGAGTTAACTTGACCAAATGAAAATATTGTATCTACCTTTTCGAATCGTCGTTTATGTAAATAATACTGGCTATAGCAAGTTACACTATAGCATCCAAATGGCACTAAAAGTAAGAAATAAGTAATGCTAGAGTGACTAAAAATAAACAGCACCGTAAAAAGAAAAATTGGAATGCAACTAATTAGACTAGCGTTTAAAGCAGAAACGGCTGTGTATTTATAATATTTTTCTATATTCATAACGAGTCTCCTTTATTTCCATTCTTCCTTACAAGGTTGGATTGTGAGTTTTGGCATATTTTTTAATCTGTAGTAACTATTCTATTAATTTCTACTCAAATCTATGATTAGTTAATGGAGACTTTTTTGGAAAAAATGAAATTAGTTCTATTAAATTGTCTATTATTCTTATTTATTTAGGAGCAAAAGAAAATGGAGGTCTGCTTTCCAACGATTTATCGATGGAACAGGAAGACTATAAATTCATTAGGGATATATCAATCCACAAAAGGAGGACAAGGAATGAAAAGAATGGTACCCTCTGCATGAATGAGGGATTAACAGTAATGATGCTTTTTTTTGTTAAATGGAATAATACAAATAAAAAAAACTGCTGCATATTCCCTATCTCATATACACCACTATCAAGAAGGATAGTATTATACTTAAGAGAATATGCGGCAGTTCTTAAAGCATGTCATGTTTAGTCAAATGGACTATTTAATAAAACGAATTGTTAATGGAATATGATACGCTTGACCCTCATAAGATTTTATTGCTGCAATAATTGTAAATACAAACGCCATTATTCCGATAATAGGTAAAATAATCACTCCTATAATAATAAATATCAGAATCCAGGCAATAAACGAATAAATAGCATAAGAAATTAAAAAATTGAAATATTCCTTACCATGATAATTAACAAAAGGTGAATCCTTTTTCACGAGCCAAATAACTAATGGTCCGATAAAATTAGTAAAGAAACTTGATACGTAAATCAACATTGCAAAAATTCTCTCATCCGTTGATGATACATCTTCTTTGAAATCCATTTGAAACCTCCGAATTGTAATAATAATTGCTATATTATTATATACCATTGATTAAATTAAATGTTTCATTTTTCTAATAATATTTGTCCAATTATTTTATTATGTTTTTTCATCTATATAACTATTTAGCCTCCCTCACCTTTACATTTATTCATAAAAATTTTACATTTTGTTTGTATTTTCCTATTTTCATTTTCTACATAATTTTGTATGATATAGAAAAGTAATTTGTTATCATGAGATAATAATAAAAGATGGGAAGGCAAATGGTGCGCCACCGCTTTGGTTCTAGTGGGTTCGATTCCCACCCCGAAATTTTTTTTCAATTGGATTAAAAATTTCGAGGGTGGGCATTTCTTTATCAAGAGTAAGTTCTGCCCTCAGGACACGGAGGGATTATTATGTTAAAGAAAAGAGATCTCGAGGATTGCCAAGTGTTATATCCTTTAATGACGCATCCAGATGTCTTCCCATTTGTGCGTCAAAAAGCTAATTCATATGAAGAATACCTGTTTCTAACAAAACAAACAATGGAAGCAGAAGAAAGAGGAGAACTTATTTCAAGAACCATTTTGGACGAATTGCAAAACCCAATTGGTACGATAAGTTTATTTGATCTAAATAATAATATTGGCTTTCTAGGAACATGGCTAGGGAAGCCATATCATGGAAAAGGATACAATAAATTGGCAAAGGAACTATTCTTCTCTGAAGCATTTTTTGACCTAAATATTGACAGCATATTAATGCGGATTAGAAGCCATAATACTCGATCGCTAAAAGCAGCCGAAAAGCTTCCTTATGCTATTTCTGCCAATGAGACAAGAAGCAATCTTTTACAAGCCTTAAATAGCTCTGGCACAAATTATCAACTATTTGAAATTCCTAAAGATTTATTTACTCTTTATACTTTACGTCAAACTACTGAAGAGAGTACAAATGATCTCAGAGAGGCGTAAATTCATTGGTCAACTGTTCATAATCTACTAAGATCAGCGATAGCTCTAGTATCTATCTACTGATCTTATTTTATTTCTTACATTTTTTCTGTGACATTTTGAATGAAGAAAAGAACCGATAAAGCTTGAACTTAAAGGTTCCTTCCTATGTTAGCAAACCCTTTATTTACTCTTCTTAAAGGTTTGATAATTTTTATTACCACCAGAAAGATTATAAATATCGCTGTACCCTAAATTTCGTAATACATTTTGCGCAGCATTACCTGTTGTACCACTATTGCAATATGTCACAGTAGGGAGCAACGGATCAAGATTCTTCGATTTTTCACGCAAATCACCAAGAGCTATATTAATGGCACTATCCACACATGAGGCTTGAAATTGTTTTGCAGAACGCGTATCAATTACCTGTATTGCTTCACCATTATTTATTCTTTCTGATAAATCACTTGGGGTAATTAGTTTATTTTTCTTTTCTATAGCATTCTGTAACGCCATCCCAGTATACATAACAGGATCTTTTGTTGTACTAAAAGGTGGAGCATACGCTAAATCAAGATGGAATAAGTCTTCAGCTTTTGCTTGAAATGTAATGGCTGTAACAAATACATCCATTCGCTTATCCACCCCTTCTTCCCCCACAATTTGTACGCCTAATATTCTGCCTGTTTGTCTATCAGCAATTGCCTTAATGATTAAATCTTTCCCTCCAAGATACTCCGCTCTAGCAGGTTTGATATTGTGCAGGATTTCAATTGAATATCCTTCTTCTAATGCTTCTTTTTCTGTCATACCAGTTTGTCCAACAGCTAAATCAAAAACTCGCAGAATTCCTGTACCTAAAATACCTCGATGCTCTAGTGAACCACCAGTTATCACATCACCAGCTATTCTCCCCATTTTATTAGCTGTACTACCCAATGGACGATACAGCGGTTTCCCTGTTATTAAGGAAAAGCTTTCCGCCACGTCACCTACTGCATACACATCTGGTATATTTGTTTGCATTTTACTATTTACAGCAATGGCCCCTGATTGACCAATATTAACACCTATTGCCTCAGCCAATTGTGTATTTGGGCGCACACCTGTTGCTAAAATGACCATATCTGCTTCGATAACTTTTCCTGATTTTGAATGTATTTCCGCTTCATTTATTGCGGTTATTTCTTCATTTAAAAGGAGTTTTACCCCTTTTTTAACTAAGTGCTCCTCTACACGTATAGCCATATCCTTATCCAAATGAGACATAACTTGATTGCTACGCTGAACTAACGTTACATCTAATCCTCTTGTTTTAAGCTGTTCTGCCATTTCTAAGCCAATATAACCTGCGCCAATAATAGTTGCTTTTTCGGGCTGCTTTTCTTTCATAAATTTTTCGATAGCTTTCGTATTTTGAATGGTTCGAACCTGAAAAACATGCTCCAATTCTACACCACTAATTTCAGGAGTAATTGGTGTTGCACCTGTTGCAAAAACTAATACATCATATATATCCTCTTTTACTTCGTTTGTATCTAAGTTTTTCACTTGAATCTTTTTCTCTACAGCATCGATACTGGTAACTTCATGTCGGATAAAAATGTCTACATTATATCGTTTTTTAAACCAAGATGGAGTCCTTGGTGTTAAAGTTTCCAATTCATCTATTTCTCCACCTAGAAAATAAGGAATTCCACAAACTGAATAGGAAATGTCATAATCTGCATTATATAAGGTGATCTCGGCTTGTTCGTCATTTCTACGTGCTTTTGCTGCTACAGAAGTCCCTGCTGCAACCGATCCTATTATAATAATTTTCATGTTTATCCTCCTATATGCATTCATTTTTTTCTTAAATCGATTTAACCTTTCTTTTTTGCAATGAATCATATAAAAACAGGCGACTAAAAATGGCTCGTTCCTTCTCTCTTGCTTTTTTTAGAGTTCGGAGATTAATGGTTTAACTTACCAACTATGAAAGGAAAGAAAGCCAGAAGTATAAGCCAATTAAAGTAATAAAAAGAGTCGGAATGGTTAAAATTATTCCCGTTTTGAAATAGGTTCCCCATGAAATCTTTACCCCTTTTTGTGATAATACATGTAGCCATAATAAAGTTGCCAGTGAACCGATCGGGGTAATTTTTGGACCTAAATCGGAACCGATTATATTAGCATAAATTAATCCCTCTTTGATTACTCCAGTTGCATTAGTATCTGCTATTGCTAAGGCATCGATCAGGACAGTCGGCATATTATTCATTATGGAAGAAATAATAGCAGCGATGAATCCCATGCCAATGGTTGCAACAAACAATCCCTGATCTGCAGCTGCTTGAATAACGCTTGAAAGCAGGTTGGTTAATCCTACATTCCGAAGACCATAAATAACAACATACATTCCTATCGAAAAGAAAACAATTGCCCAGGGTGCTCCCTTCATTACATTCCGAATAGATACCGCCTCGCTTCTTCTTGCAAAAAAGAGAAAAATAATTGCGATAATGCCAGCAACAAACGATACTGGAATCTTCAAAAACTCACTTCCAAAATAGCCAATAAGTAAGACCACTAAAATGCCCCAAGAAATCCGGAACATTTTTTGATCTTTAATTGCATCAACGGGAACCTTTAAGTGGCTTGAGTCATACTTCTTAGGAATACTCTTACGAAAGTATAGATATAACACAAGGATACTAGCTAATAAGGAGAATAGATTTGGAACAATCATTCTGGATGCATACTCAACAAAACCAATACCAAAGAAATCAGCAGAAACTATATTCACTAAATTACTTACCACCAACGGCAAGGATGTAGTATCTGCAATAAATCCACTAGCCATAATAAATGGAAAAACCATTTTTTCTTCTAGCTTTAATGCTCGAACCATCGCGAGTACAATGGGGGTTAAAATAAGTGCTGCACCATCGTTTGCAAACAACGCTGCAACAATTGCACCTAATATCGAAACATAAATAAACATCTTAAGCCCGTTCCCGTTCGCGGCTCGTGCCATATGTAGTGCTGCCCATTCAAAAAAGCCAATTTCGTCTAATATTAAAGAGATAATTATAATTGCTATAAAGGCAAGTGTTGCATTCCAAACAATCCCTGTTACATCAGCAACATCATTAAAATCTACTACACCTACCAGTAATGCTAGTATTGCCCCTCCACAGGCAGACCAACCAATCGAAAGATTTTTTGGCTGCCAGATAACCAATGTTAATGTTAATAAAAAGATAATTATTGCCAAGACTGTTTGTAACAAAGTGTCAACCTCCATTAATTACATATGATTCTAAAACCTTTTTCTTCTAACCTCTCGATTTTTTCTCGCTGATTTGGGATGTGTTTTAATAGCTCCATTATCATTTCATAATAGTCACTAGTATTATTTAATGAATAAAAAACCCACTGCCCCTTTTTTTGTTCCTTTACAATTCCCAAATCTCTCATTTTACGAAGATGCTGACTAATTGCTGGCTGTGATATATTAAAGATTTCAACAAATTCACACACACAGCATTCTTGTTCAGACAACAAGCTTACAATGCTAAGTCTTGTTTTATCCCCTAGTAATTTTAAAACACTAGCTGTCTCTTTTAAAGATTGGTCTTTTTTGCTCATTTTTATCCTCCTTTCTACACGATTTCCTATTACATAAGCTTATTGTTATATACTTATTTAAAGAAAAGAAATACAATATTTATTAGTATTTGTATCTATTCTTTTAATATATAATTATATACTTATATATTATCAGTAAAAAAAAGGTGCTGTCAATTACATTTTTTTACTTTTAAATACAAGAAATTCTTTTGCCGTGATCTTCTAAGCTAATAAATTTTTCTTCTTGCTCATTTACTTACTTTAGAATATCGTTAACCATCGAAAAATGTATATTTTGTTGATTTAGAAAATTGATTACCCAGTCCAGCATCCTTTTACTTTCTCGAATGTTGACTAATAGCAGGTTGAGACAATTGAAACCCATCTACAAATTCACATAAACAGCATTCGTGAACCGTTAGCATCCCTACCATTAATAACTATGTTTTATGCCCTAAAAGGTTTAAAATATTTGCTTCACTGTCAAATTGTTTCGAAGACATATATTCTTATCCATTTCCATTCATATATAAATTTCATCATAATCTGTTCATCTTAACTACAAACCACTTTTATGCAAAGAATTTAGAAGTTTCCGTTTCTTTCGTTCCATCATTCTCCCAATCTATGGTATAATACGAAACGTTATTGTTAAGAAAGAGGACAAAAAGATGAAACAATCAAATTCAATTAATCAAAAGTTAACACAAATGATCGTTATTTTAATGCCTGTACTTGTTACACAGGTTGGCATATTTGCACTAAGCTTTTTTGATACGACAATGTCTGGACATTATAGTCCCGTTGACTTAGCGGGAGTAGCAGTAGGGAGCTCCTTATGGACACCAATCTATACAGGACTCAGTGGGATTCTTCTTGCTTTACCTCCAATCGTTTCCCAATTAATGGGTAGAAGCGAACCACAAAAGGTACGATTTTCAGTTATCCAAGCTGCGTATCTTTCTTTTAGTATGGCTGTAACACTTATAATAATTGGCTACTTCTTTTTAGAGTCCATATTAGGAAGTATTGGGTTAGAAAAAGAAGTCTTTAACGTTGCTTACCATTACTTAGTAGCCTTGAGTACGGGGATTATTCCTATTTTCTTATACTTTGTTCTTCGTTCTTTCATTGATTCCCTTGGCCAGACTCAGATTACCATGTTTATTACTTTAATTGCCATTCCGATTAATGTAGTATTAAATTATGCACTTATCAATGGGATATGGATATTTCCCGAGCTAGGTGGAATAGGAACTGGTTATGCAACAAGTATAACGTATTGGATTATGTTTTTTATTGCCATTTATATCGTGCATCGAAAACAGCCTTTTGTTTCGTTTCAATTATTTACTCAATTTTCAAAAGTATCTTGGATTAAATGGAAGGAAATTTTGACAATTGGGATTCCGATTGGTTTTTCCGTGTTCTTTGAAACAAGTATCTTTAGTGCTGTGACAATTCTAATGAGCAATTACGATACTAATACAATTGCTACACATCAATCGGCAATTAACTTTGCCTCACTCTTGTATATGGTTCCCCTCAGCATTTCTACAGCATTAACCATCCTTGTTGGTTATGAAGTTGGAGCCAATCGCTTGAAGGATGCAAAAGCATATAGCTGGTTAGGAGTGGGACTAGCGTGTTTCATTGCATTTATAAGTGGAATAATTCTGTTAACATTCCGAATGGATATTGCTGAAATTTATACAAAAGATTGGGAAGTGCTAAATCTAACAGCTCACTTTCTTATTTATGCGATATTCTTTCAATTATCAGATGCTATTCAAGCACCAATTCAAGGAGCTTTACGAGGCTATAAAGATGTAAATGTTACACTTCTTATGAGCTTTCTATCCTATTGGGTGATTGGTTTACCAAGCGGCTATCTTCTTGCTATGTATACCCATTTAGGTCCCTTTGGCTATTGGATCGGTCTCATTATCGGTCTTGCTACAGGAGCTATTTTCTTAACGAGTCGATTAATAAAGATACAGAAGAAAAAATTTGCTTATCCGCAATATCAGCATTAAAAGAGTGATTACCACAAGGGGAAAGATGTAAAAAAAGATAAAGTGAAACTTCCATCAGTGGTGGGTTTTCCTTTATCCCCCTACTATTGAATGGTAAAACTCTTGGTCATTACGGTGCTAATCTCCGACCTACCTCTAAGTATCAATAGAACTAGAAAATTTCTATCCCCTTCATATAAGAGAATATCTTCCATCATATAAATCTATGATTGTCACCATTCACATTGTTGATAACTAAACAAATCAAAAGTCCCTACTTTAACCTCTTACTGTTTAGTTAATAAATGTTGCTTTAGAAGATATAACAGAACAGATTACGACTCAGAGGCAAGTAAAATTCGTAGCATATCAATATCATGATGATTTAACTGGTTTATTCAAATGAAGAGGAATTTATCGAAATTTAGAAAGTCACCATTCACGCTAACACGCTTGTGGCAACTATTCTTATCGATCTCGACATGTTCAAAGACATCAATAATCTTGGCCATGTCGCTGGAGATACCTTACTGAAGCAAGTTACGGGAAGATTAAAAAAAATATTGATACGAGGTGAATTGCTTGCAAGAATGGGGAAGACGAATTTTTTCATTTGCCTTATTGCGCCCTATAGTCGGAACGAAGTATTTGAAAGAATCAAGAATATTCAAGATTTAATGAAGGAGCCATTCCTAGTACAAGAGACTTTGAAAGAAATTACTATAAGCATCGGTGTTTCTTTTTATCCAGAAGATGGCAAAGATTTAAACACGCTGATTAAGCATGCTGATATGGCCATGTATGAAGTCAAGCATTCTGGAAGAAATAATGTCATTTTCTTTTCTTCTCAGGTTGAAGAGAAGAAACTAGAACAAATCAATATGCTTCAGTCATTAAAGATAGCTCTTAAGCAAGAACAATTTATTCTTCATTTCCAACCCAAGCATAGTACTAATCACAAAAAAAAAGTAGGTGTAGAGACATTAGTACGATGGAACCATCCAGAAAAAGGTTTTGTCAGTCCAGATGAATTTATTTCATTAGCAGAGGAAAACGGTCTAATTATTCCTCTCAGTAACTGGATTATTGAATAGGCAATAAGCTCATTTTCGGGTTGGATACTAGAATATAATGTGAATTTTCACCTTTCTATCAACATATCGCCTATTCATTTTTTAGATGAGAACTTTATACCATTTTTATTTGCGCAATTACAGAAATTCAAACTTCCAACACATATGATTGATCTAGAAATCACCGAAAACCTGGCTATTGAAAATACAGAACAGACTAAGAAAAAAATTAATATACTGAAGGAAAAAGGAATCCAAAAATCGATGGATGATTTTGGAACAGGTTACACCTCCCTGACATACTTATCACAGTTCAACCTGGATCGCATAAAAATTGATCGTTCCTTTATTAAAGAATTACCAAAAAATAAAAATGATGCGGCCATAGTACAATCTTTGCTATTTGTAGCCAAAAACTTAAATATTTCGGTAACAGCTGAAGGCGTTGAAAAGGAAGAACAATTAAATGCCCTTTTAGAATGGGGATGTGATGAAATTCAAGGCTACTATTATAGTAGGCCATTACCAGAGGATAAACTTCTTAAGTACTGGCAAGAAACGGTACAGTAATATATTGATAATGGTCCTTAGGCTACTTTGTAAAATGAATAGTTAGACATGGAGCATATGAAAAAGGCATTGCTCTTATCTGATTTTTTTTCAATATTCATTTAAAGAAATGCCTACTAGGCAAATACACACTTTTATTATGTGTGAATACAATGAAAAATAAGCATATATTTGCAAAGGTGAGAAAGGATGAATTTCCAATGTTCCCATGGAATTTATTCCCTTTTAATAAAGATTCAAAAAATAGAATGGATCAAATGAATCCTCAAGATATCCAAAAGTATGTACAAGAAATGATGGATAAACTTATGCCAGAATCTCTTCAGAAAATGGAGCCAGATACTATGTTCCAGCAATTTTCAAAAGGTGCGAATTATCGCAATGATAACATTCACGATTCAGAAAAATTCAATTATGTCGTTTTTGAAACCCATCATCACGTTTATGTCAGAATTCCTATTCTAGAAAGCAGCTGGCTTGAACATATTAAGATCTTTTATACATCTAACCAATTAGTAATAGAGCATATTCCATCATTTGAAGACAAACATATGATTACATTGCCTGCCATTGTAAGAAAAAAAGGGTCTGCTGCCGTTTACAAAGATCATATTTTAGAGATAAGGATTCAGAAGAATATTGATATTCAATTTTCGGAGATTGATGTAACAGAAATGAATTAAAAAGGAAGCGGGAATTTTTATGAGTTTTGACAACTTAAAAAAAATCTATCAATTTTCAGAGAATAGTCATAAGGAAGATTATTGGAAAGAAATGTTTGGATCTAGTGACAAAGAGTGGTCTTCCCTTTCACCAACATCGATAAAAAATAGCGATACTTTCCCAGCATGTGATTATTATTTATTTGAATCTTGTTATTTTATTGATATGGAGTTGCCAGGAATGGATATAAACCTTTTAAAGATTCGTATTCATCATCATGTCCTTTATATAGAAGGATATTATAAAACCCTTTTTCCTAAATGTTCCTATCTTTTGAAAGAACGACAGAATAAACATTTTCTAAAAAAAATCAGCATCCCAAAATATGTGAATGAAAATACGATTAAAAAGAAATATGAAAATGGAATTTTACAGATTTCCTTTGCTTGCAAAGTGTGATAAGAGGAGATCTAGCAATTTCCTCCTATCTCCCTTTAAGGAATCATAGAAATAATTTATCATAGCAATAAAATGGTTTGTCTTTTCCTTCAAAAAAAGTAGAACCAACTTTATTATATCCATTTTTCATAAATAAGTTTTGTGCTTTATCATTTAATGAATATGTATCAGTTTTCAAGTAAAATACATCTTGTTCAATGGCGTACACTTCAGCGAATGCTAATAAATTACTCGCAATACCGCCACCACGAATATCTGGATCAACAACTAATCGATGGATAACCATGTATTCTCTATTATGATAAGTCCAGGCAATACCCTCATAGTTTTTTCCACCAATTTGATCAATTGTAATAGAACCAACCACTTTGTCATCCATAATAGCAACAAAGAGATTTTTATTTTCGATATCTATTTCAAAGCTATTTTCATTAGGGTATTTATGAGACCATTGATCATTTCCTTCTTTTTGCATAATCACTAAAGCCTTCTTAACAATCTCCATGATTGTTGGTAAATCATCTATATGTCCTTGTCTAATTTCCACTTGTAATTTCTCCTATGCAATAAATTCTTCCCTGTAAACTCTCTTAGTTAGTGTGCTTGTTCTTAAAGTAGATATTCAGGAAAAATTATTATATAAATTAATGCTCAAAAATACCACTATTTTGTTTAATAAACATCTATTTCTATAATTCTCTTTATTCAGAATCATCTAAGTTAAAATATAATTTCCATAGTTGGCTACTCTTTCTCGCCTGCCAATACTACTTGAACTCAAATAAGCTTGCGGTTGTGTCTACTATAGCTAAGAATGTATTAAACTTGATGCTTTCCAAAACACTATTGATTCAAGATAATAATCAAAACCACCAGTGTGAACTGGTGGTTTGCTCTGCGGCTAAAAGCCTCTCTTACCGGCCTCGGCCTTAAAGGCCCACTGAAAAGGTTTCCCTTCTGCACCACATTCACTCACCAATTCTAAAGA
>NZ_CATNHG010000113.1:0-27688 GCF_950097965.1 Bacillus sp. T2.9-1 | reverse complement strand
TGCCATACTTAAATCAAGCGATTGGAAAACCCATTCACTTTGCCTTACAGGGATTAAAAGGTTTTTAAAAAAAGAAAAAAACGAAATTTTGATGAAAGAAAATGTTTAGAAAGCGGATACAAAATTAGAAGTTTTACTTTATAAAAAGGGAGCTAAAAAAAACTCCCACAAAAACTTGACTCAATCTTCAGGAAATATCAAATTGACAGTGGAATTTACCTATGCTAGACTGATTTTAAAGGATTGTTACCGCTTTATTGTGGGCTATACCTATTTTTTGTTGTAGATGAAGAAAATAAAAGAATAGGGACTATCTTATGAATGTATTAAAAGTGATTAATAATAATATTGTATTGTCGAGGAATCAGGATAATCAAGAGCTTGTCGTGATGGGTAAAGGGCTAGGCTTTAAGAAAAAGGTTGGCGACGTTATTGATGAATCCAAGATTGAGAATATGTATCTCAGTTCAAAAGAGTGGAGTGTCAATAAATTAACCCAAATGCTTTCGTCCATTCCGATGGAACATATTCAGGTAGCTAATGAAATTATTAGCTTTGCAAAGGTTTCACTAGGAAAAAAACTAAGTGAAAATGTCTTCTTAACATTAACCGATCATATCAGTTATGCGATAGAGCGCTATCAGAATGGAATGGAAATCAAGAATGCCCTTCTTTGGGAGATTAAACGATTTTATAATCATGAGTTCTTGATTGGAAAAGAAGCGTTATCTATTGTTAAAAACAGACTTGGTGTGGATTTGCCAGAGAATGAAGCCGGGTTTATTGCTTTGCATATCGTAAATGCGGAGCTTGATATGGGAGAAGTAAGCCGAGTATCTGAAATAGCAAAAGTTATCCAAAATATCCTTAATATTGTGAAGTACCATTTCAAAATTGACTTAGACGAATATTCCCTAAATTATGAACGGTTTATCACCCACTTGAAGTTTTTCTTTCAACGAATGTTTAGTGGTGTTAAATTGGATGATGCAGGAACATCGAGTTTTATTTTCATGCTGAAGGAAAAGTATACGAATGAATACGCGTGTGCTTTGAAAATTAGGGAGTATATTAAGAAAGAATTTGGAAGAGATTTAGAAGAAGATGAGTTAATCTATCTGACGATTCATATAAAAAGAATAACCAGTGATTAGGATTGTTACTGATAATGCAGGCTATACCTAAATGAAACCTCTACTTGTAGGGAGGGTTCATTTAGGTATTTTTTTATTCTTTTTAATCTACGGCAAATATTTTTAAGGTTTATATAAGAATGGAGGAAAAACGAGATGAACTATCAAGAGTTGGCCAAATTAATCATTGATAAAGTTGGCGGCGAGGGAAATGTGAAAAGTTTGACGCATTGTGCTACACGATTACGTTTTAATTTAAAGGACGATCAAAAAACAAATGAAAAAAGCTTAAAAACAACTCCGGGAGTAATGGGAGTGGTGAATAAAGGTGGACAATATCAAGTCATTATTGGAAGTGATGTTGGGAATGTTTATAAAGAAATTATTAACCAGACCAATATTTCTAATGACGGGGATAAAGGAACAGAAGAAGATAAGCGTTCTGTTTTCGCAAAGGTAATTGATACAATTACAGGAATTTTCACTCCTATTCTTCCTGCCATTACAGCAGCAGGGATGTTAAAAGCTGTTCTATCTCTATTGGTAGTATTTAATCTTTTAACAACGGAAAGTCAAAGTTATCAAATAATAAATTTTATGGCGGATGCTGCCTTCTACTTCTTACCCATTTTGCTAGCGGCTTCTTCAGCGCAAAAATTTAAGGCTAATATGTATTTAGCCATGATGGTTGGAGGAATTTTACTACATCCTAATTTTATTGCGATGGTTACATTAGCAAAGGAGACTGGAGAAGCAATTAAACTGATCGGAATACCGATTTCGGCAGTATCTTATTCTTCTTCTGTTATCCCGATTATTCTTTCTGTATGGTTTATGTCCTACATTGAACCTATTGCCGACAAAGTGTCACCTAAAGCAATTAAGTTCTTTAGTAAACCATTGATTACAATTTTTATAGTAGGAACTGTTAGTTTAGCAGTATTAGGACCGATTGGCTATTTAATTAGTGATGCTATATCAAATGGTATAACTGCATTAGAATCTGTGAGTCCATGGATCGTTCCATTATTAGTAGGAACATTTAGTCCATTGCTTGTAGCTACAGGTACGCATTATGGTCTTGTTCCAATTGGAATAAATAATCGTATGACAACAGGCTATGATACAGTGATATATCCAGGAATGCTTGCTTCCAATGTCAGTCAAGGTGCTGCCGCAATTGGAGTTGGTATCAAATCAAAGGATAGTACGATTAAACAATTGGCGTTTTCTTCTGGATTAACTGGTCTGTTTGGTATTACTGAACCTGCTCTTTACGGAATCAACTTACGATTTAAGACACCTCTATATGCAGCAATGATTGGTGGTGCAACTGGTGGTCTATTTATGGGTATTTTTAGAGTGCGTAACTTCTCTGGTGGTTCGCCAGGTCTTTTAACATTACCTAGTTATATTGGGGATAACACGTTAAGCTTCTTCTATTATGCATGTATTGGAGCAGTTATTAGTATTGTGGTAACATTTATAGCAACATTAATTTTATATAAAGATCCGGTTGCGGAAGAAGCATCTGAATCAAATGAATTGGAAACAACACCAAATGCAACATTAAATATTAGTGGAGCAACAATTGTAGCGCCATTACAAGGAACATTACACAGCTTAAAGCAAGTAGATGATGGAATGTTTTCCGAAGAAATTTTGGGACAAGGTATAGCAATTGAACCATCAGAAGGTACGGTTCTTTCTCCTGTTAATGGGACAGTAAGCGCATTGTTTGATTCAAAACATGCAATTGGTATTACAAGTGAAGATGGTATCGAATTATTAATTCATGTAGGGATTGATACGGTGCAGCTGAATGGTGAAGGCTATGAGTATTTTGTTCAAAAAGGACAAAACATTCAAATAGGTGACAAATTGATTCAGTTTGATTTAGAAGGTATTAAAGCTAAAGGATATAAGACAATTACCCCTGTAGTCATTACAAACTCAGCAGAAGTAGGCGATATTCTAACTGCAAATGATGGCCCAATTAAATTAGGGGAAGAAATCATAAAAGTAATGAAGTAGTAGGAGGAGACAAAATGGGATTTAGAAAAGATTTTTTATGGGGCGGTGCTACAGCTGCCAATCAATGTGAAGGTGGATTTGCTGAAGGTGGAAGAGGGCTAGCGAATGTGGACGTAATTCCGACAGGTCCAGATCGCAGAAGTATAATAACTGGTAAAAAGAAAATGTTTGCTTTTGAGGAAGGCTATTTTTATCCTGCCAAAGAGGCAATTGATATGTATCATCATTATAAGGAAGATATTGCTTTATTTGGTGAAATGGGCTTTAAGACATATCGGTTATCGATTGCTTGGAGCCGTATATTTCCAAAAGGTGATGAATCGGAGCCGAATGAAGAAGGTCTCAGATTTTATGAAGATCTATTTAAAGAATGTCATAAATATGGAATAGAACCGTTAGTGACCATCACTCACTTTGATTGTCCTATGCATCTAATTGAGGAGTATGGCGGCTGGCGAAATCGTAAGTTGATACATTTTTATAAACGTTTATGTAGTGTATTGTTTACTCGTTATAAAGGATTGGTTAAATATTGGCTGACTTTCAATGAAATTAATATGATTCTCCATGCACCATTTCTTGGAGCAGGGCTTTGTTTTGAAGAAGGTGAAAACGAAGAGCAAGTTAAATATCAGGCTGCTCATCATGAACTTGTAGCTAGCGCCGAAGCTACAAAAATTGCACATGAAATAGATCCTGAGAATAAAGTCGGTTGTATGCTAGCAGCAGCTTCTTACTATCCCTATAGTTGCCGACCAGAAGATGTATGGGAAGCAAAGCAAAAGGATAGAGGAAATTACTTTTTCATTGATGTCCAATCCAAAGGTGCTTATCCTGCCTATGCGTTAAAAGAACTAGCTAGGAAGGGAATTGAGGTGGAAATGACTTCTGAGGATTTGGAAGTTTTGAAAAAACACACTGTTGATTTTATTTCTTTCTCTTATTATGCATCACGTGTAGCAGCAGCTGAAGATTCTGATGTGGAAAAGACGGCAGGTAACTTGTTCCCGACGATAAAGAATCCATATCTTCAAGCGAGTCAATGGGGATGGCAAATAGATCCTTTAGGTCTGCGTATTACAATGAATGATCTATATGATCGTTATCAAAAACCACTGTTCATTGTAGAGAATGGGCTTGGCGCAGTTGACGTGCCAGATGAATCAGGATATGTGGAAGATGATTATCGGATTGATTATTTAGCTTCCCATATTCAGGCAATGAAGGATGCTGTGGACGAAGATGGCGTCGATCTTCTTGGATATACAAGCTGGGGATGTATTGACCTAGTTTCTGCTGGAACAGGCGAAATGAAGAAACGCTATGGCTTTATATATGTGGACCGTGACAATGAAGGGAATGGCACCCTAAAAAGATCGAAGAAAAAGTCTTTTCATTGGTATAAGAAAGTAATTGCATCGAATGGGGAAGATTTGTCGAATTAATAATATAAGATAGGTAAGGAAATTTAATTACCATTTGTATCCTATTGGTAAATTATTTTAAGTTTTTGTATAGTAATATCTCTATGTAGAAGGGTGTACCAAACTGGTACACCCTTCTTATCGATTCTACTATTTAACTTTAAATAAGGATTAAAAATAATAGATTAATAATTTATACATATAGGAAATAGGTACAGAAGAAGGATCAATCTAAGAGGAATTTTTATTAGACATTCCTGTTATAGATTCCATATTATGATAAATAAATTAAAAAGCTTATGCCTATTTGTTGCCATTACGGAATTCACCTCAACTAGAATTGTTTTGTATCCTTATTAAAATATCCAAACATCATCAAAAAATACTTAATATTTTTTTCCCACTTGTCAAGAATTCATAACATGTAGAAAAGAAAGCGAATAGGTGATTACTAAATGGGGAGATATTCCGAAAAGATACGAGATTAATTGCTGTTAATTTTATAAATAGTAATAGAGAATAACATTTCAAGCTTCAATATAAATAAATGAATTTGGTTGAGTATTGTAGTTGGAATTTTAAAAAAATTAAAAAAATAACATTTACAAGCAGTAAATAGAGGGTTATTATAACCCATATAAAGTTATGGTTTGTATAAAAAACAACAAGAATTAAAGACCTTCTAAATTAACATCTTGGATAAAACAGATAACAGAATATATTAGGTAATCGTTACGAATTGGTCAGAACCTGTATCTTTCCAGTTAATATGAAAAGGAATGTAACCAATAGTGAGGCTCATCAATAGAGTAATAGTTTTTAGACTATCTGTTTAAAACCATCAAATCAATAGCTAAATTTAAAACCGTATGGAGGAACTTATCATGTCTGTAGCTAACCGTTTAACCAATATTCCTTTTTCAAGTATTAGAGAAATTTTTGATGAAGCAAATGCGATGCAAAAAAGTGGGATAAATATTACACATATGGAAATAGGAAGACCAGATTTTGATACCCCAATACATATTAAAGAAGCTGCAAATGCCGCATTGCAAGAGGGATTTGTTCATTATACAGCAAATAACGGTATTCAAGAATTAAGAGAAGCAATTGCAGTCAAGCTAAAAAGGGAAAATAAGATACATGTTGATCCTAATAAAGAAATAGTTGTTTCAGTTGGGTGTAAAGAAGCCATTGTCAGCATGATTCTTGCATTTATTAATCCTGGTGATGAAGTGTTGATCCCTGATCCTGCCTGGCTTGAATATCAATATATCGTCGAGCTTGCTGGAGGGGTATCCGTGTCGATTCCTTTACGGGAAGAGGAGGACTTTATACTTAATCCAGAGGATGTAAGAGCTAGGATAACAAGTAAAACGAAAATGATTCTTTTAAATTCTCCTCATAATCCAACAGGGGCAGTATTGCCAGAGGCTTATTTAAAAGAATTGGCTGACATTGCGATTAATCATAATCTATTAGTCTTATCCGATGAAATCTATGAAAAATTAATTTATGAAGATGCAGAACATATAAGCATTGCTACATTTCCAGGTATGTTTGAGCGGACAATTACGATAAACGGCTTTTCCAAGGCATATGCGATGGATGGCTGGAGATTAGGCTATGCAGCTGGTCCTGAAAAGCTGATGAAACCAATTATGAAAGTGCATCAATATAATACTTCTAGCGCTACTTCGTTTGCACAATATGGCGCGGTTGCTGCCTATTTGGGGACTCAGGAACCTGTTTTTAAAATGGTTCAAGAGTTTGATAAACGACGTCAATTATTAGTTAAAAGGTTACAGGAATTAGATTATGTTAGTTGTGTTGTTCCTAAAGGAGCCTTTTATGTTTTCCCTTCTTTCAAGGGGATTGGCATGACGTCAAAGGAATTGGCGACCTTTCTTTTAAGAGAAGCACAGATTGCTTGTGTTCCTGGATCTGCGTTTGGAAACTATGGAGAGGGTTATCTCCGCATGGCCTATTCAACGGAGTATAAGCAAATCGATGAGGCAATGGATCGACTAGGAGAAGCGCTGGAAAAATTAACAGTAAAAGGCAGTTATGTAGATCATTAGATTTCGAAATGTGAAATTCAAATCATAAATTCAATCGCAATAACTACTAGGAGATACTATATGTTTATCTGGAGGTCAAAAACTTGAAGCTTTTAATCATGTTAAGAGATGCTTTCTATGAAGCAAATCCTAAATTTATAGAAGATGCAAAGCAATTAGGTGAAGTGAAAATATTATATACCGATCATGGAATTGGGAAAGAGGAATTGAAAAAGGAAGTTAAAGATATAGATATTATTATTGTTGCAGTAGTGAAGATTGATAGCGAAGTAATAGAAGCGGCCCCGAATTTAAAATACATTATAAAATATGGAGCAGGCTATGACAATATTGATGTCGATTATGCCTATGAAAAAGGAATATTAGTAACAAATGCTCCTGGTGTAAATGCCCAATCAGCCGCTGATCTTGCGTTCGGTTTGATGTTATCAGCTGCAAGAAATATTCCTAAAAAAGATCAAGAGATAAAATCAGGACACTGGGAATTGTCAATGGGCAATGAAATTTATCAGAAGAAGCTAGGTATCATAGGCTTTGGGTCCATTGCGAAGGCAATCGCAAAACGTGCAATCGGGTTTGATATGGAAACAATAGTATACACGAATTATCCAGATCAAACGGTAGCTGACCCATTAAATATGACATTTGTAGATAAAGAAGAATTGTTTAAAACGGCTGACTATCTTATTATTGCCACTTCTTTAAACGATAAAAATAGGCATTTGATTAATAGTGAAACATTAAGTTTAATGAAAGCAACTGCTTACATCATCAATATATCTCGTGGTCCATTAGTGAACGAAATAGATTTAGTCAAGGCGCTAGAGGAGAAAAAAATTAAAGGTGCAGCATTAGACGTATTTGAGGTAGAGCCACCTATTAATGATTTACCGGGAAGAAAGGAGATTGTTGCGACCCCGCATATTGGAGGAGCCACCTTTGAATCTATAAAAAGAGTAGGTGACTTATCTATTTCGAATATAAAGAAATTTGTTCGTAAGGAAGAGCTTGAATTTGTTGTGGTTCCGAAGCAAAAAACGTAACTTTCTTTTATATGATTTTAAATCAGCCCCTCCATCTTAAGACGGAGGGCTATTTGTTATTTTTTTATAGAGTTTTATAAGCAAAGACGTAATGCAATTATGTTTGTGGTAGCTGCAAATCTTTCTCTAATGTTGTTAGAGAACAAAGCAATAACTATTATGATATATACATATTCTTCTGTCTATCCCTAGAGGATTTGATATATTCGGCTAATCTTTCTATTGGTAAATTAGTACTTCTATTTTTAGCATAAACAATATGTATATATCTTGGTGGTGAATATTTTCCTAGATTGGTAATTTTGAAAGGAAGCATGTCATAAGAATCTGTTTTGTTGAAATTTCTTAATTGAACAAAATCTAAGATGAAGGATAAAGGGAGAAAACTATAACCTAGACCACTTGAAATCATGCTGATAAGTGCATAGGTATCATTTACTTCTTGAATATTTTCAGGAATTTCACCTAACATATTTAGTAGGATTTCATTTGCATCGTGTCTGAGTGGTAAAGATTTATTAAAAAGAATAAAAGGTTTATTTACTAATTTTTTTTTATCTAATGGATTTGAATCACTTTTGGGACCAATTAAGACAATATCATCCTTATAAATAGGAATAAATTCAAGCTCTTCTTGTGGCTTACAATAACAAACAATTCCAAAATGTAATTCGCCAAATAAGACTAGATCCAATACTAAATCTGTTAATTCTGAAGTGATATTGCATTTTAGGTTTGGGTCAAATTCATTAATACTAGATAATATATCAGGCAAAAGGGAAGTAGCAAGTGGTCTCGTTATACCTATTTTTAGATTTTTATTTAAATTCGTAGAATGAAAAAAATCACCGTCTTGATCGAGTATATTTCCTGAATCAAACTCCCGAACCATCTTGAGAGCTTTCACTAAAAAGGAGGTTCCAGGTATGGTAAGCTCCACTCCTTTTTTACTTCTCTCAACTAGTTGGACCCCTACCTCAGTTTCTAATTTTTTTAATTTTGAAGTTAAAGCAGGCTGGGTGATATGAAGCATATGAGATGCTTTTGTAATGCTTTTTTCTCTAACAATAGTTATAAAAGAATCTAGCGAATTTAAATCCAATCCATTTCACCTCTCATTAATATTAAATTGTATTTTTGTATATTTATGCATACTTATCATATAACTTATCAGAAAATTTAGTATTTTTCAATATTGTTATCCATAGTTTTTTTCTATTACCACTATTACCATAAAATTTATTATAGTAATTACAAGAAACAGAATATTCTAAAAACGGAGGGAATGTAATGAAAGAAAATCTAATGAAAAAAACAATTCAGGAGTTAGCCCCTTTAATTAGGAATAAGGAGGTATCGCCAGTTGAGTTAGTCAATCAATGCATCAAGAGAATTGAGATAACAGAGCCTAATATTAATGCTTTTATTACCGTTTTAGAGGATAGTGCAAAAGAAAAAGCCAAAATTGCAGAAAAGGAAATATTAAAAGGAAATTATAAAGGAGTACTGCATGGTATACCATATTCAGCCAAAGATTTGTATACAACCAAAGGAGTTAAAACAACAGCTGGCTCTAAAATCCTTTCAAATTATGTACCAGATTTTGATGCGACCTCTGTATCAAAATTGAATAACGCAGGAGCTATCTTGGTAGGTAAAAATAATTTACATGAGTTTGCTTACGGAGGAACGAATGAAAATGAACATTTTGGGCCAACTGGTAACCCGTGGAATCCGGCCATGATTCCTGGTGGATCTAGTGGTGGGTCAGGAGCAACTGTAGCAGCATCAAGCTCTATTTTCTCATTAGGTACAGATACAGGTGGTTCCATTAGGATACCAGCAGCGTTATGTGGAGTAGTTGGAATCAAAGCAACGTATGGGAGAGTAAGTAGGAATGGAGTATTACCGTTAAGTTCGTCTCTCGATCATGCAGGTCCTTTGGCAAAAACAACATGGGATACTGCTGCAGTTCTTTCTGTAATGGCTGGTTATGATTCAAAGGATGCTAGTTCATCAAAAAAAGAAGTTCCAAATTACTTTGAAGCATTTACAGAAGATAACCTTTCCTTAGAAGGTGTAACAATTGGAATTTGCGAAGAATATTATTTTGAAAATTTAGATCCAGAAGTAGATAAGAATGTTCGTGAATCCATAGCATTATTTAAAAAAATGGGGGCAACCATTGTAGAAGTAGAACTTCCGTTTTTATCTGAGTCAGTTCAACTTCAAAGTATCCTTACTACAGCTGAAGCATATAGTTATCATTCTAGTTTCTTAAAGGAACGATATGAAGAATATGGTACAAATATACGTACTAGATTAGAAATGGGACAATACACTCCAGCGTGGGCTTACATACAGGCACAAAGATTAAGACAAAAAACGAAAGAGAATTGGAATGAAGTATATAAAACTATTGATTTACTACTCGCACCAACTACTGCTATTCCAGCATTTCCAATTAATTGTGAAACGATTACTTTTGGAAACAAAGAAATAAATCCAAGAGATTTAGGAGTACTTGCTAGAACTTCTCCAAGTAACTTTAATGGTTTCCCATCAATCTCTGTTCCGTGTGGTTTTACAGAATCAGGATTACCAATCGGATTACAATTACAAGGTCGACCATTTGAAGAGTTATTGGTGTTCAGAGCAGCCAATTCATTTGAGAAAGCATATGAAGTTGCTAAATCTGATAGAGGAGTAGTCGTTTAAAAATTGGAAGGAGCGATTTTATAATGGAAAAGGTGTTAGAAATGGAGCAGTTAGTTACTAATTTTGCTACCAAGGAGGGTCTAGTACCTGCCGTTAGAGGAGTCAACCTCTCTGTTGAGAGAGGGAAGACTCTGGTAATACTTGGTGAATCTGGTTCCGGTAAAAGTGTAACATTGCGTTCCATCTTACGCTTAACTCCTCCTGGAGCAGTTATAGAAGGTTCCATTAAATATCAGGGGGAGGATTTGTTAAAAAAGACTAGAAAAGACATTCAATCTATAAGAGGAAATAGAATAGCAATGATCTTTCAAGATTCTCTGTCAGCGTTTGATCCGCTTTACAAAGTAGGAAAGCAAATAGAAGAAACTATTCTATCTCACCAAAAAATAAAGCGAAGTGAAGCGAAAGCACAAGTTATAGAGCTTTTCCGAAAAGTAGGAATTCCTTCTCCAGAACAACGAGTAAAAGCATATCCACATGAAATGAGTGGAGGTATGAGACAACGTGCTGTTATTTCGATGGCTCTATCTTGTCAGCCAGAAATATTACTAGCAGATGAGCCAACTACTGCTTTGGATGTAACGATTCAAGCACAAATCCTTAACCTTTTTAAACAAATACAAGCTGAATATGGGATGTCAATTGTATTAGTAACACATGATATCGGTGTAGCTGCAGAGATGGCTGATGATATAGCAGTTATGTATGCTGGCAAAATCGTAGAGTATGGAAAAGCGAAACAAGTGATTTCTAGACCCAACCATCCGTACACGAAAGGATTAATTGCAGCAACTCCTAGGCAAGGTCAGAAAGGTACACTAACAGCTATTCATGGAAAGCCACCATTAATAACAAATATGCCTAAGGGATGTGCTTTTGCTGATAGATGCCCTAATGTAATGGATTCCTGTAGAACATTAAATCCAAACTTGAAAAAATTGCCGAATGATAGTGAAGTCGCTTGTTTATTATATGAAAATACTGGGTTACCGAAAGAAATCGTACATGTTTAACTGATTCAAACAATAAAGGGGAAATCATATGAGGCCTAATAATACTAAATCATACTTTAGATGTATCTTACTGGTAATGATTGCAGTAGTAATTTTAACAGCATGTAATGGGAATAAATCAACAAGTTCTAATGAAACTCAAAGCTTAGTAATTGCAATGTCTGCTTCTAATATACCAAGCCCTGATACTACACCTACGGAAGGGTATGAAGGTTATCGTTTTGTTGGTCACCAACTATATGATGGTTTAGTAGGTTGGGATTTAACACAAGGTGAACAACCAGCAGACATAACTGCAGGATTAGCAGAGTCATGGGAAACATCTGAAGAGGATCCTACTATTTGGACTTTTCATTTACGTGAGAATGTAACATTCCATGATGGAAGCCCGTTTAATGCTGATTCTGTTGTGTTTGCCTTTGATAGAATAAGTAATCCAGATTCAGAGTTTTATAATGCAAGTGTTGCTGGTGGAGTTTTATCTTATTTAAAGTATGTAGAAAGTTACGAAAAAATTGATGATTATACTTTTCAAATTAAAACAACGGAACCCTACAGTTTTTTACCCTATGATTTAACGTTTATTTTAATTCCTAGCACGGAAGCAGTAAAAGAATATGGGGAAGATTATGTAAGTCACCCATCTGGGACTGGTCCATTTAAATTCGTAAGCATGAGTCAAGGGGAAGAGTTGGTGATGGAAAAAAATGAATCCTATTGGGGTGAGATACCGAAAGTAGATCAAGTTATCTTAAAGCCGATGCCAGATGCTTCTTCTAGATTAGCAGGATTACAATCAGGCCAAGTAAACTGGGCAGAAATACCTCCAACAGAATCTATAGACCAATTAAAGTCATCGGGATTCCAAGTATTATTAAATGACTATCCACACATTTGGCCATATTTGTTAAATCTGAAAGAAGAACCATGGAATGATGTAAGGGTGAGACAAGCAGCAAATTATGCTATTGACCGCGATGCTTTAGCGAACTCTTTATTAAATGGTGTTGCTAAACCTGCTACCCAAGTTTTATACGAGGGGCATCCTTGGTATAACGAAGAAGCTACACAATATACTTATGATCCAGAAAAAGCAAAAGAACTGCTAAAAGAAGCAGGATATCCTAATGGTTTTGATACAACTTTTGTTGTACCAACTAGTGGTTCTGGTAATATGTGGCCATTAGAAATGAATGAATTTGTTCAAAAAAATCTTAAAGAAGTAGGAATTAATGTGGAAATTGAAGCGATTGAGTGGCAGACATTAATTACAGAGTATCGTGCTGGATTTCCAGATGATAGAGAAGTAGGGGCTTATAATATTTCCTTAGCACCAATTGCTCCTTGGGTATTTGACCGCTATTTTGCAACAAGTTCATTTATACCAAATGGATCAAATATTATGGAATATTCGAATGAAGAATTAGATGAAGTTATTCAGAAAGCTCGTGAAACCTTTGATACAGTTGAAAGGGATCAATACTTAAAAGAAGCTGGAAAGATAGTCGCTGATGATGCACCTTGGATATTTGTTGTACATGATCTAAATTTAAGAGTGTTATCAGAAAATGTAAAAGGATTTGTGCAACCACAATCATGGTTTGCAGATTTAAAAACTATTTCTATTGAATAACTGAAGATACATTTATAAAGATAATAAAAAGAAGGTGAATAGATGGCTGGTTTTATTCTGAAAAGATGCTTGCTCATGATTCCTACTTTATTAGGTGTTACTGTTATTGTATTTCTAATGCTACAAATAGTTCCAGGAGATCCTGTAAACTCGTTGCTTTCACCTGATGCAACTGAAGAGGACCGTCAGAGAATTGAACAAGAACTAGGGTTAGATAAGTCTTTGGTCGTTCAGTATTTTAGTTGGATAGGTAATACCCTACAAGGAGATTTCGGGAGGTCTATTATTAAACAGTTAGCGGTTAATGATTTATTATTTGATGCATTGGGAAATACCTTTATATTAGCCTTTGGAGCAGCAGTTTTTGCTTTCAGTTTGAGTTTGATAATTGGAGTTTATAGTGCTTATCATCCTAAATCATGGATAGCTTCTCTCGGTAATATTATTGGTCTTACAGGTGTAAGTATTCCAAACTTTTGGGCAGCACTTATTTTAATAGGAATTTTTTCTGTTATGTTGGGTTGGCTCCCTTCAGCAGGAATGAAAGGTATTGGAGGGGGAGGCATAAGTGATACAATTACTCATTTAATACTACCTGCCATAGCAGTAGGAATGACTACTTTAGGAGTAATGACAAGAATGATTAGAAGTTCAGTAGTAGATCTCTTGCAAAAGGATTTTATCATTACTTTACAAGCAAAAGGAGCAGGTTCTTTTATTATCTTAATGCATGTATTGAAAAATTGTACGCCAACGATTTTAACTGTAGCAGGATTACAAGTAGGGTATTTGATAGGTGGGTCTGTATTGGTTGAAACAGTATTTTCCTGGCCAGGAGTAGGACAGTTAATCTATCAAGGGATAAGTCAAAGGGATTTTCCTATTATTCAGGCAGGAGTACTAGTAATAAGTATTTTATTTGTATTAATCAATCTTATCGTTGATATTTTACATGCTGTTGTTGATCCAAGAATACGCCAAGCATAAGGAGGGAGAAAAATGATAACAGAAAATACTGAACGTATTAATACTGCTACAACAATTTTAACGAGAAAAGAAAAAGAGGATTCTACAACAAAAAAAGTAATAAGGGTTTTTTGTAAGAATCGTATTGCTTTTGTTTCATTTATAGTTTTACTGATTATAATTTTTTCCTGCCTTTTAGCTCCATTAATAGCACAATATGATCCTCTTGAAGGAGAGATTACGGATAGATTGCTAGTGATAGGTTCAGAAGGTCATATTTTAGGAACAGATGAACAAGGAAGAGATATGTTAACGAGAATCCTATATGGAGGAAGGCTTAGTTTGCTAGCTGGTATTGTTCCTGTACTAATTGCTGGTTTCATTGGTAGTTTTCTCGGTATTGTAGCAGGATACTTTGGGGGCGTTTTAAATACCATCATTATGCGAACACTCGATATATTTTATGCTTTTCCGGCTATATTGCTAGCAATTGGTATTTCTGCTGCACTAGGACAAGGAATAAATAATATAATTATTGCTATTTCTATCGTTTTTATTCCCCCAGTAGCTAGAATAGCAGAATCAGCAGTAAAGGGGGTGAGGGAAGAAGAATTTATAGAAGCTGCAAAATCAAGTGGAGCAAGAAATTTCTCCATAATCCGTTATCACATCATTATGAATGTATTCAGTAGATTATTTGTGTATTGTACAACACAGATTAGTATAAGTCTTGTTCTTGCGTCCGGTCTAAGTTTCTTAGGTTTGGGTGTATCTCCACCAAATCCTGAATGGGGAATTATGTTAAATAATTTGAAACAACAAATATTTATTAATCCCCTACTAACTATCATCCCAGGGTTATTTATTTTTATTACGGCCCTAGCAATTAATTTAGTGTCAGATGGATTGAGGGATGCATTAGAAATCAAAGAATAATAGAGGTGAGAATATTGGGAGCAATACTTGAAGCAGTGGAACTTAAGAAAACATTTCCAATTAAGGGGTGGTTAGGTAAGACTAAGGGAGCTATATCAGCAGTACATGATGTATCGTTTTCCTTAAAAGAACAATCAACAATTGGAATAGTAGGAGAATCGGGTTGTGGAAAATCAACATTGGCTAGATTAATAATGCGGCTTATAGAACCAGATCAAGGCAAAGTCCTTTTTAGAGGAAAAGATATCCTGACTTTATCTGGAGCGGAGTTACAAAGTGTTCGAAAAAAAATACAAATGGTGTTTCAAAATCCTTATTCCTCGATAAATCCGAAGTTAACAATAATAGATAATGTTGCATTTAGTTTATGGGAAAATGGAGTCTCTAAGCAGGAAGCGAGAAAAAAAGCAAATTATTATCTAGAGGCAGTTGGATTACCGAGATCATACGCAACGCGATATCCGAGTAGTTTAAGTGGTGGGCAAAGGCAACGTGTAGCTATTGCAAGAGCTCTGGTTTTAGAGCCAGAAATTATTATTGCAGATGAGGCGGTTTCGGCTTTAGATAAGTCTGTACAAGCACAAGTCCTGAATTTATTGCAAGAATTAAAGACTGAATTTTCTTTATCTTTAGTGTTTATTTCACATGATTTAAATGTAGTGGAATATATAAGTGATGAAGTAATGGTCATGTATTTAGGGAAAGTAGTAGAAAAAGGTATTGCTAATCAAATATATGAAACACCAAGTCATCCTTATACAAGAGCATTATTAAATTCTGTTCCATCTATGGAAGTAGGAGTGTCTACATTAAATAATTCACCTATTACAGGAGAGTTACCAAGTCCGATGAATCCACCATCGGGTTGCAGATTTAGAACAAGATGTCCTCATGCGATTAAACAATGTTCAAACATGTACCCACCAGAAATAGAAATAAGAACAGGACAAAAAGTATCATGTATTTTATATGAAAGCAGCTCGAGAGAAAAAGTACTACTTTAAGTAGAAATAAAGATAATAAGGAGGATTAATTATGAAGCAATATCTAAATCCAAATGAAACTGTGCTAATTTTAGTAGATATTCAAAATGATTTTTGTCATGAAGAAGGTGCCTGTTCTAAAATGGGGCGTGATGTAACGGGAGCTCAAGAAATTATTCCACAGGTAGAATTATTAATGGAGAATGCGAGAGAAATAAATATCCCCATTGTTTTTATTCAAATGACACAAGATGAACATACGATATCAGATGCATGGACTAATCGTCCAAGACCAGCAGGATATACGGACCCATTAGATATTTGCAAAAAGGGATCCTGGGGAACAGAATTTTATAAAGTGTCTCCAAGAGAAGAGGATATCATTGTAGAAAAACATCGGTATAGTGGATTCATAGGGACAGATTTAGATATGATTTTACGAAATTTAAATTGCAAATCTATTATCTTAACTGGGGTTGCTACTAATGTTTGTGTAGAATCAACAGCAAGAGACGGATTTATGCTCGATTACCATGTAACAGTAGTTAAGGATGCTAGTGCTGGGTATATTCCGGCATTACATGAAGCTACATTTGCTAATATTCAAAATAATTTTGGAATGGCATTGGAGACAACTGAAATAATTAATTACTGGTCTAAGTTAAAATCAATGGTTTAATAGTCTATTTAAAATAGGGAGCGTGTTATAAATGAATCTAGAATTATTAAAGAATATCAGTGTTGAAATAAATGGTAGAACGTTTGATCCAGCCTTAGAAAAACAATTAGAAGTTTACGCAATAGGATTACAACCTGTACTTGATGGTCTTAGAGAAGTTTCAAAAGAATTTCCATTAGCCTTAGAGCCAGCACCTGTGTATTCTCCAGAGTAAGAAGAAAATGCTTTCCATTAGTATGTAATGGAAAGCATAGTTTTTTAATAGAATCCATTTAGAAAGAGGGAATTAGAAAATGGAAACCGTTCAATTAATGACTATTGCAAGTATTGGTGAGCAGTTAAAAAGTAAAGAATTATCACCTGTAGAATTATTAAAAAATATGCTTAAAAGAATTAATAAATATGAAAGTAAACTAAATACTTTTATTACCTTAATGACAGACATTGCAGAGAAACAAGCAGAAAATGCGGAAAAAGATATTATAAATGGGGACTACAAAGGTCCATTACATGGAATTCCTATTTCCCTAAAAGATATCATTGCTTATGCAAATATACCAATGACAAATGGCTCAAGAGTTAATCCTGAATATATTCCAGCTACTCATGCAACAGTAACAAAAAAATTACTAGAATCAGGTGGTGTTATCATAGGGAAAGCTCATTTACATGAATTTGCCTATAAGGGCCCACATCCGCACTATGGATGGACGAAAAACCCTTGGGATTTAAATAGAGTACCTGGCGGATCAAGTTCTGGCTCTGGATCAGGGGTTCAAGCTGGATTCGGGCTTGCCTCTATAGGGACAGATACAGGTGGGTCTATTCGCATGCCTGCTAGTTTATGTGGTGTTGTTGGTCTAAAACCAACTTATGGTAGAGTTAGCCGACATGGTGTAACTCCCCTATCTTGGACATTAGATCATATTGGTCCCTTAACTAGAACATGTGAAGATGCCGCAATTCTTCTAGAAGCTATTTCAGGATATGATGTAAAAGATGAATCATCCTATAAACATTCAAAATGGAATATCAATGGATTTAATAAAAATGAAAGCTTAAAGGGGAAAAAGCTAGGAGTTCCAGTTTCGTATATCTTTGATTCTCTCCATGAGGATACAGCAACTTTTTTCAAAAAGGCCTTAAAAACTTTTGAATATTATGGTGCTGAAATTATACCTTTAGAAATACCTAACTTGAATAGATTAAGAGAGGCACATAGTACAATTTTAACCTCTGAAGCGTACTCCTTTCATATGCATAATCTTGAGGGGAAAGCAGATGGTTATGGTCCTGATTTAAGACCAGCTTTTGAAATAGGGCAATTCTATACAGCTGAATCGTATATTCAAGCACAAAGGTATAGAAAAAAGATATCGCAAGAATTTAAGGAGATATTTAATAAAGTAGATGTTATTTTGACACCAACGTTTCCTGATGTAGCTCCTGAAATAGAATTATATGAAAAAGAGGTTTCATTCTGGCGTGGAAAATTTACTTTTATTGCGAATATTTTAGGTTTACCTGCTTTGTCATTGCCATGTGGTTTTTCAAAAGAAAATCTGCCAATTGGCCTTCAAATTATAGGTTCTCCTTATTCTGAAGGTGAAGTTTTATCAATAGGTTCAGTATTTGAGCAACAAGAAGAATATTATAAAGTCCTGCCTAATGAAGTACTTTGGGAAGGGTGATTCTAGCAAGCAAATGAAAGGAAGAGCAGTTTGGATGAGGAAACGAATGTAGAAACTAGAAAGACTAAGCATGGCGTTTTGATTGCCATGCTATTAGGTTCATTCAGTGTAATATTAAATAACAGTATATTAAATATTTCTATTCCGTCTTTTATGCATATGTTTGATATTAATGCAACGGAGGCACAAAATGTAATTGTTGGTTTTATGATACCCATGATGGTAACAATGACATTATCCGGGTATATTGCTGATTTATTTACTCGAAAGCTAGTATATATACTTGGTATGTTATTGTTTTTATGTGGATCCTTATTAGGAACTATCGCTTGGGACTTTCCATCATTAGTTATGTTTCGAGTGGTTCAGGGAATTGGTGGCGGTCTTGTAATGCCCTTGAGCATTTCCATATTATTTAGTTATTTTCCGAAAGAGGAAAGAGGATTTGCTACAGGAATATGGGGTGTTGCAGCGATGATGGCACCTGCTATAGGACCAACAATCGGGGGATTAATTTTAGAGTATAGCTCTTGGAAAATGCTATTTGCAATGAATATTCCTACAAGCATTATTTGCATCTTTGCAACTAGTTACTTTATTAAAGAAAAGTGGCAGAAAAAGAAGCTTAAGTTTGATATGATGGGATTTTTATGTATTACCTTAGGTATTGTATGCTTAACGTTAGGGATTAATAGAATTCCTTATGGCTTTACAGAAAATAATTGGTTGACTATATGTCTAATTTTAGTAGGATGTATTGGATTTGTATTATTTATCTATACTGAATTACATACAAAGTTTCCCTTAATCGACTTGAGAATATTTAGAAATTCCATTTTTACTAATAGTACCATCATTGTAGCAGTTTGTACGGCTAGTCTTTTTAGTGGTGTATTATTATTACCTTTACTTTTACAAGAAGTTCTCCATTTTAGCGCTCTGGCAACAGGTTTTATCTTATTTCCACAAGGAATTGTGATGGGCATAGCAATGACGATAGGTGGGAAAATATTAGATCGAAGTGGTGTAAGATTTATTTTGCCACTAGGTATATTACTGTTATCAAGTGTAACCTTCATTTTAGGTCTAACTGCTGGTAATATTAGTGAGATGTTATTAATTACCTTATTAATAATTAGGGGATTTGGTATAGGGTTTATAAACACACCAGCTACTACAGCAGGATTAAATGCATTACCTGAATTCCAAGTATCTCGGGCAATGTCAATGAATAACGTAATAAGACAACTTATTGGAGCGATAACAATTGTGTTGTTTTCTATGTTTTTTGAAACTAGGCGGATTATATATATGGAGCATATGTCGGAACAAGAAGCTGGTATATTATCAATACAACAATCCTTTTTAATTATGAGTATAATAATATTACTGCTCATACCATTCTCTTTAAAAATGAGCTATAAGAACAAAAAAATAAATAATATGTCGCTACGTAAATTAGGATAAGATGGGACAAGGGGTCTGACCCCCTGTCCCAAAAAATATGAAAAAAATAAGTGCATAAGTAGTGAAATATTTCAAGATTCGTAATACAATATGTAAAGCAACAAATGCTTCCTTCTTTGAAAGAAGCATTTTTTTTGGTTCATATTCGAAAGGATATAGAAAATTTATTGTAGGAAGGCGATAGAAAATTGAACACAATATCCAATACTAAAAGGCTACAAATTGCTTTTCTGTTGGGATCATTATCCCTATTAGGTCCATTTACAATCGATACATATTTACCTGCGTTTCCAACGATTGTTGAGGAATTTCACACGAGTGCCTCTCTTGTGCAAGTTAGTTTAACGACTTGCTTATTAGGATTAGGTTTAGGCCAGTTAATTATTGGGCCAATGAGTGATGTACAGGGCCGTCGAAAACCATTGCTTATTTTTCTCGGTTTATATTTATTATCTTCATTAGTCTGTGCGGTAGCGCCAAATATCTATATGTTGATTGTTTCACGATTCATACAAGGATTTGCAGCGGCAGGTGGTCTTGTTATTTCAAGAGCTGTTGTTCGAGATCTTTATAGTGGAAGAGAACTAACAAAGTTTTTTGCTACATTGATGTTGATTGGAAACCTTGGACCAATTGTGGCGCCAATTATCGGCGGGGCTATTCTTTCCTTTGCAAATTGGAAAGTGGTTTTTCTTGTTTTAACATGTGTTGGCGCCATTTTGACGGTAGTCGTTTCCTTTAAACTAGAAGAAACGTTACCAACTGAAAAACGTGTACCAAGTAATATGAAACAAGTAGTCATGAATTTCGGTTCCTTATTAAAAGACCGTGAATTTGCCGGTTATGCATTTACACAAGGCTTTACCACAGCAGGAATCTTTGCCTATGTATCTGGTATTTCTTTTGTTTACCAAAATATTTATGGCGTTTCCCCTCAAGTCTTTAGTTTATTGTTTGGAATAAACGGGGTTGGCTTAATTATTGGAACACAAATTGTTGGTCGATTATCTAGATTTTCGGAGAAAACCTTCTTGAAAAGTGGTTTAGTTCTTTCTATGTCCGCTTCTATTCTGTTAGTAATTGCGATTTTATTACATGCACCATTACTAGCTGTTGCAATCCCAATTTTCCTATTCGTCACTTCTATCAGTATAATTGGTACATCATCCTTCTCTTTAGCAATGGAAACAAAGGGACATATGGCAGGAAGTGCATCTGCATTATTAGGCTTATTACCGTTTTTACTAGGTTCATTAACTGCACCATTAGTAGGAATTGGAGGAGAATATACTGCTCTACCGATGGGAGTTATCATCTTCGCATCAAGCTTATTAGCTTTCTTATCCTACTTTATATTAGTGCGAAAAGCTCCTTTAAAAGTGAATACACCAAAGCATGCTACGCATAATTAATGAAATATATCTTTTCTTTAAAACAGGTACTTTCGAATGAGAAAGTACCTGTTTTTTTGGAGAAAGAAGAACTTTGTTTGATTCTTTTCGATAAATGACAAAATAGTTTGATAAAATGAACAAGAAAAGAAAATAGAGTTAACACTAGCTCCAAATGCAAGGAAAGCTAATTTCTTTATTATTCCACAGGAAAATATAAACCAGCTAATAATGAGGAGGTATGGCGGATGTCAAAACCTAAAGTGCTGCAAATATTACCCATGTATCATGAAGCAGCTGAGAAAATCTTAAACAATAAGGCAGAGGTTATAAGAACAGATGATTATAGTATGGAAAATTTATGTGAATTAGTTAAAGATGTGGATGCAGTAGTTTTAAGAGCGCCTGCACGAATAGAAAAAGAAGTAATTGAAGCTAATCCTCATTTAAAAGTGATTTCTGGAGCAGGAGTTGGGCTTGATAATATTGATGTTGCATATGCCACAAAGGTAGGGATTCCAGTATTGCATGCACCTTCCGTAAATAAAGTTTCCACTGCAGAGCATACCGTAATGTTTATCATGGCATTAAGTAAGTCCCTTCTAAACTTTCATAAAGAAATGGAAAAAGGAAACTTTGATTCGAGGAATCGAATAAGTACCCAAGAATTAAAGGGGAAGAAAGTAGGGCTAATAGGTTTCGGGAGCATTGCACAAGAGGTAGCAAAGCGATTAGTGTATGGGTTAGATATGAAGGTAGAAGCTTGGGTAAGAGAGGTTAGGCCTACTAAACAGAAAAAAGCGAATGATCTAGAAGTGGAAATTACCGACGATATCAAAAAAGTATTTGCTGAGTCTGACTTTATATCTATACATATTCCATTAAATGAAGAAACGAAATATTTCATTGATAATGCGTTATTTTCCTTGATGAAACCAACAGCATATATCATTAACACAGCAAGAGGTGCTGTCATTAATCAAGAGGATTTATACACGGTTTTATCAGCCAATAAAATCGCAGGAGCTGCCCTTGATGTCTATGAAGTGGAGCCAATATCAAAAGACAACAAATTATTAAGCTTATCCAATGTCCTACTCACCCCACATGTAGGTGGAACAACAAGGGAAAGTAATTATATTATGGCGACTACTGTTGCACAAAATGTTATTAATTTCTTAAATGGAGAGGAGCCAGAGTTTATTGCTAATCCAGGTGTTTTGAAGAAGAATGAGGGTCTGATTAGGAAGTAATAGTAATAAGTAAATTAGGATTAATGGTTAAACCAATAATGTAATATCTGAAGAAAGCTCACCGACATAAAGGTGAGCTTTTAATGTCCTAATATTTAATCAATTATTGTATTACTTCTCTTTTTTTGTAATTATATTAATATATTATAAATGCTTATTTAGGTATATTTTTTCACATTAGTTCGAGTTAATTACTATTCTGGAAAAATTTTATATCTATCTCTTTTTTCATATCCAGAGTATAGTTAGTTTCAGAGAGTGATGGACGACGATAATCGACATAAATACAGAGAGTCAAAATCGTTCTCATTCTGCAACAAAGGCAAACCAGTTGAAAAATTGGGACGCAAAGTTACAGACCTAAACGTGAGAATCACCATGGTGGCTGAGCTGCTGAAGGATGGAGAATGATACTCGTGTTATGAGTTGAAATTCAAGATTCTTCCGATTCAAAAAATTTGTGTTGGAGGGATTTTTTTAATGGATAAAAATAACGTGCTTATTTCAAATAAATTAAACAAACAGTCTAAAGGAGGAAATTCAATGATTAAAAAATTATTTGCAACTGTTTCTACTTTAGCAATTATAGGTTCCGCATTGGTTGGTGGACAATCAGCATTTGCTGCTACAACAGCAATCGAAGGTGGTTCATTATCATTTGGTACTCAACCAAGTGTTGATAACTTTGGCTCTGTAACTCTTAATGGACAAGTTCAAAATAGTACTGCTGCTGTTAGTGCATTTACTGTAATTGACGCAACAGGAACCGGAGATGGATGGAACGTTGTGGTGAAAGCTGATCAATTTACGGATTCAGCTAATGGATTAACATTACCAACCAATTCAATTGATATCGATCTTCCAACAGTGACTGCGGATACCGGAGCTAGTGAGTTAGCTACCATTTCTAAAGCAAGTGGTAAAATAGATAGTTCTACTGGTGTGAAAATTCTTTCTGCTGCTGAAGGCGGCGGCATGGGTACGTATAATGTAGATGCAAACAATTTAACGTTAACTCTTCAACCAAAAGATGTTAAAGCAGGAACATACACTTCAACAATTTCAGTAACTGTTACAACTGGACCATGATATAAGCGAATTCCTAATGTGACCATGTCTAATAAGGCATGGTTTTTTTGTGTGCGCCCGGCATGGGCTATAACTTGGTGGTGAAAGTCCACTACAGGCTTGGCAGTAGGAACTGTTAGCTAATGGCAAGGGTGTCCATCGTGAGGTGGAATCTGAAGGAAGCCGGAGGCAAAATCCCGAACTGACGGACAGAAACTATATATAAGGCTGAATTGGGATGGACGAGTTTGCACAACAAAACAAAGTCCAATACTGCACGAGTCCCATACAGTAAATATAGCAGTTACATGGGAGGAAGGTTATAGCTCTTACCCGGGGAGGTCTTACAAGGGTTCCCGACAAGAGAGATGGAATATCTCACAGGAACAAGTTGGTCAGTGATGACAAACTGAATTGTAAGAAGTCAGCAGAAGCCATAGTAGTTCCTTTGGAATGAAGGGCTGAACAATAACAATCTTGAAGAAATGCGGAGGTGAAGACAGTGCAAAGACCACAGAATACATTGGAAAATGGCTATTTGCAAAGAGATAAGTTGGAAACTGAAGAGTATGCAAAAGTGTGCAGTACTGTCCTTAAAGAAGCAAGACGACAAGATGGTATCGACTTAATTGACAGAATAATTGATGATAATAATCTACTTAGAGCATGTGAGAAGGTCAAGGCAAATAAAGGTGCACCCGGTATTGATGGGATGACAGTAAATGAACTTTTTGGTCATGTAAGTAAATACCACAAGCAATTGAAAAGAAAATTGAAGGATGGCACTTATAAACCTTTACCTGTTAAACGTGTTGAAATTCCCAAACCAGATGGGTCTAAACGTAAGTTAGGCATTCCATGTGTAAGGGATCGTATGGTCCAACAAGCAATCTATCAAGTAATCGGTGGGATAATCGACCCTCATTTCTCAGAAATGAGCTATGGATTTAGACCCAACAGAAACCAACATCAAGCCATTGAGCAATCCATCAACTATTACGAACAAGGATATAAAGTGGTTGTAGACTGTGACTTAAAGAGTTACTTCGACACCATAAATCACCAGAAGTTGATGGAATACCTAAAGGTATTTATACAAGACAATATAGTCCTAAAGCTAATTTGGAAATTTCTTAAGAGTGGAATCCTTGAAAATGGACTAACAAAATCAACGGATTCTGGTGCTCCTCAAGGCGGCGTTCTTTCGCCAATATTGAGTAACGTCTACTTAAATCAACTAGATAAGGAATTAGAGAAACGTGGACACAAGTTTGTGCGCTTTGCGGATGACTTCTGCGTTTATGTTAAAAGCAATCGAGCTGGGCAACGGGTACTAGAAAGTATCTCTAACTTTCTAGAGAAAGATTTGAAACTGACGGTTAACAGCACTAAGAGCCAAATTGGAAGTCCAACAAAATTGAAATTTCTAGGTTTTTGCATACACTCTACTTCTAAAGGTGTTAGTTGTAGACCGCACCAGGCAGCCAAAAAGAGATTTAAAGTTAAATTAAAATCCCTAACCAGACGAAATCGCCCAGGTAAGTTTGAGGAAATAGCCAAAGCAATTAACCAAGCGACTGTTGGTTGGATAAATTACTATGGGATTAGCTTGATGAAGAGGTTTATTAAAGATATTGCACAATGGTTGAATCATCGATTAAGACAGATTATATGGAAAAGATGGAAAAAGGTCAAAACACGTTATGCGCAACTAAGGAGATTAGGCATCAAACATGAAGAGGCTTTGAAAGTAGCTAATACCCGAAAGGGTTATTGGAGGATGTCGGGCTGTGAAACGCTTCATACGGCAATTAAAATAAAGACGCTCATTAAATGGGGTCTAAAAGACCTTAACCATTTATATGAACGTCGATACTTAAGTTATTGAACCGCCGTATACGGGACCGTATGTACGGTGGTGTGAGAGGTCGGGAGTTAATCACTCCCTCCTACTCGATTTATTATTAATCCCTTTTTAGCATTAAATATTCAAAGATAAGGAAGACATGTTCAATCGATATTGTTTTTTCTTTTTCTACTCTAATGAAAATTCTCTAACTTGGTTAAAATAAGCCAACGATAGGGAGGTACAAGCATGAAAGTGTTTCGTATTTTATTTTTAATACTCATATTTGGAAAGGCATCTCCATTAGTTAGTATATATGTGAAGGCAGAGGAAGCTAGCGTTCCTTTAACCATTGAGCCAATCTATCCAGAAAATCAAAATCTTCAAACAAAAGGGTACTTTGATTTGTCTGTAAATTCGAGCGAAGTACAAACACTTCAAGTGCGCATTACCAACAATGAGGACAAAGAGGTAACGATAAGTATTAAGCCAGCAAATGCTTATACTAATCCAAATGGTGGAATGCTCTATGAGGATGAGCTATACTCTACCGATACCGTTCTTTTGGAGGATGCTGTTCGATTGGCTGAATTTATTAAAGTAGAAGAGACTGTAAAGGTACCTCCATCAACATCTGTGGAGGTACCCATTGAGTTAACAGTTCCAGAATTAGATGGAAAGCATATTTTAGGGGGTATTCTTTTTACAATGCAAGGAGAGGAAACGGAAACACAACAAGAAGCGGAAGAAGGTACTGCGAATTTTATTTTGAAAACAGAGACCGTCTATGCCATTGCACTTCAACTAAATATACCAAATGAAGTGCCTGATAACTTCCAATTTGGAGAAGCAGGTTTTAGTGGCGAAACTGGTTTTGTGTTTATGGAAATGAGCAACGATGCAAAAAAAATACAAGAAAAAATAGCAGGTACTTATTCGGTTTCAGATAAGGATGGAAACGAGTTGTTTAAAGGGGAATATGGACCTTTTAAAATGGCCCCTAAGACAAAAATAAGATATCCAATCCAATGGAATGATGAAACACTTGAAGATGGCGACTATACATTAAATATAAAAGGGAAAGTTGATGGGAAAGAGGTATCCACAGCTAAACCCTTTACCATTAATAACAAAGATGTAACGGAATATGTAGAGAAAACACAAGCTACTCAAGTGAAAGTAGATAATGGCATTCCAATATGGGTTTGGATAATTGGAGCGGTATTATTTGGTTTAGTAATGTTTTTGATTGGAAAAAGAAGAAAGTAGAAGATTGGATATAGAATTTAATTCACTAGAAAAAAACTCATCCAACACGGTGAGTTTTTTTCTAGCGAAAGTAATATACGATTTACTCTATCGTCTTCTTCATCGCATTATACATATTTTCCACATGCTTATCCGAATCATCACGTGACATTCTCAAGCGATTGACAGAACTACCATATCCGATCTCCATCTTTCCTTCTTTTAATCCTTGGAAAATTCCATCTGCGAATGCATCTAATGGTTCGCCACTAGTATGTAAGCCGGCACCGCCTAAATCTGTATTTACAGCAGGAGGAGCAACTTCGATTACTTCCACAGAAGTGTCGGAAAGCTGGTGTCTTAAACTCATGGTAAAAGAATGCATTGCTGCTTTGGTTGCTGAATAAATCGGAGCAATTGCCATCGGTGTAAAGGCTAAGCCTGATGTTACATTAATAATGGTCGCATTTTCTTTTTCTGAAAAGTAAGGCGCAAACAACATAGATAGATGGATAGAAGCTTCCATATTAATGGTGATTTCTTTGTTGAAATAACTCCAATCATTCTTAGCGTCTGCTTTTAACACATTAAAACGTTGTTGAATTCCTGCGTTGTTCACTAACACATTCACGTCTGGATAGTTCGTTGTAACCCAATCGAATAGTGCAATACGGTCAGTTTCTACTGCTAGATCGCTCACATATGTAATAAGGCTAGGGAATTTCTCTTTCGCCTGTTGAAGTACCTCTTCTCGGCGACCACAAACAATCACTTGATTCCCTGCTTTCATAAATCGGTCTGCAAAAGCTAATCCGATCCCGGCGCTTCCACCTGTAATTAGAATTGTATTGCTTGAGAGTTTCATTTGGATTCCTCCCTCTATAAATGTTGATCTATCAACGGTTTGACCCGTTGTTGGGGTATCAAAAAAATATTTTTCGACACAATCCCTAACAATATTTTTAAAATATGTGAAACTATTCCAATACATGGGTACGCTACGCGGTCACTACTGGATAATGGTGGAAAGTAGTGATAGGAAATTATGCGATGCACAATGGATCTCTGCGTAACTTATGAT
>NZ_CATNHG010000112.1:0-29440 GCF_950097965.1 Bacillus sp. T2.9-1 | reverse complement strand
ATTACACTATACCAAAGAATGAGGTGTTATTTCATTTTATTAAACACTGTCAAGCAACATATTTAATAGACCATAGACGCAATACAACTAACGATTTGCACTTATTTTTTTGGTGCGAAAGTTGAGTTGGTAAGAAAAAAATTAAACACAATAGCTAAAAGCATCTATTTATTTACGATATTCGCCATGGTAGCTGTTAGTTTTTTGCTTATTAATAGAAATGACTTCCCCCAAATAGTCTATGCAAAAGAAGTTGCTACACAGAACACACGTAAAGCTCTTTTATCAGTAAAAGAGGAAACTGATTTATTGAAGGAATCCGTTTTATTGGATGCTCCTATTCTTAATCAGTTACCAGAGCTCCCAAGAGGCTGTGAAGTAACAAGTCTTGCAATGCTGCTTCAATATGCTGATGTCGATGTTGATAAACTGACATTAGCAGAGGAAATTAAAAAAGATAGTACACCATATGTTAGAGAAAATGGCACAATCTATTACGGAAATCCTAATGACGGATTTATTGGAGATATGTACTCCTTAAGTGGTCCTGGGTTAGGCGTATATCATAAACCAATAGCTGCACTAGCTGAGCAATATTTACCTGGTTCCATTGTTGACTTTACTGGATCTGATTTTGAAGAAATTAAAACACATCTGTCCAGTAATCATCCAGTATGGGTAATTACGAATTCAACTTTTAAGAAATTACCAGATAGTGCATTCCGTACATGGCATACACCAAGTGGCACAATAGAGATTACCTATTCTGAGCATTCTGTATTAATTACAGGCTATGATGAAGAGTATATTTATTTTAATGATCCCCTTACTGGCGAAAAAAATAAAAAAGCACCCATAACGGATTTTGAAGAATCCTGGGTGCAAATGGGTAGTCAAGCAATTACGATTAGTTCTTAATTGCTACCTTTCCCTCTTTTAAATATTCCTTTTCAAAGGAATATTTTTTTTCGATATAAATGCTATGCCATACCATGAACATTAGCACTGTCCATATTTTACGGCTATTATCTGCTTTTCCTTGACAATGTTCTTCTAACAATTGGAGCACAACCGATTTATTTAATAAGTGATCTGTATCGCTCTCTTTAATAATATTTTTCGCCCATTCATTCATTTCATCCTTTAGCCAATGACGAATTGGAACAGGGAAGCCGAGCTTTTTGCGATTTAACACATGTTCTGGTACAAATGATTCTGCTGCTTTGCGTAAAATATATTTTGTTGTACCATCCGCTGTTTTTAATGATGTCGGGATTTTCGAAGCGACTTTAAAGACCTCTTTATCTAAGAACGGCACACGTAATTCTAACGAATGAGCCATCGTCATTTTATCTGCTTTTAGTAAAATATCTCCTCGCATCCAAGTATGAATGTCAATGAATTGCATACGATCTACAGGATCATAACCAAGGCTTTCTTCATACAACGGCTTAGTAATATCTCTATAGTGCAAACCTGTATTATAGACAGAAAGTAATTTTTCTTTTTCTAACTCAGAAAACATTTTCGCGTTGCCAATATATCTTTCTTCCATTGGAGTAACTCCACGCTCAATAAAGCTCTTTCCTTTCATGCCTTCTGGAAGAATATTTGCCACAGCCCGCAACAATTTTTTTCCAACGTTCGGAATTTTATTAAACACTTCTAAAGATTGTGGTTCGCGATAAATATTATATCCGCCAAATAATTCATCTGCGCCTTCCCCAGAAAGGACAACCGTTACATGCTTTCTTGCTTCACGTGCTACAAAGTATAAAGGCACACAAGCTGGATCTGCTAAAGGGTCATCCATATGCCACATAATTCTCGGAATCTCGTTCATATATTCCTGTGGAGAAATAATATAGCTAATATTTTCTAGTCCTAATTTATCAGCTGTTTCTTTTGCTACATCTATTTCACTAAAGCCGTTATGCTCAAAGCCAACGGAGAAAGTTTTAATGCTAGGATGGAATTCTTTTGCAATACTTGCAATAATAGATGAATCAATTCCACCTGACAGGAAGGATCCAACAGGAACGTCGCTTCTCATATGCATTTTAACACTATCGAACAGTACATCTTTAATTTCCTTTGTAAACTCGTCCTCTTGTTTGACAACTGGTTTAAAGGATGCTCTCCAATAACGTTTAATTTCCATTGGTTCGCCAATTTTTTTTGTGAAATAATGACCTGGTTCTAGCTTTTTAATTCCCTCTGACATCGTATAAGGTTCAGGGACAAATTGATAAGTTAAGTAATGTTGCAAGGAAGTGTAATTGATAACATCACTTTCTAATGCTAATGAAATACTTTTCTTCTCAGAAGCAAAGTATGTTTTTTCACCATCTTCTAAATAGAAGAAAGGTTTAATTCCAAACGGATCACGCGCTCCATATAATGTCTCTTCTTGCTTATCCCATATAATGAATGAGAACATACCACGAAGCTTTTCTACCGCTTTTTCCTTTTCATGGCTATATAAAGCGATAATTACTTCTGTATCTGAATTTGTTTGGAAAGTTAAACCTGCTTTTACTAGCTCTTCTCTAATTTCTAGATAGTTATAAACTTCCCCATTAAAGATTATCCAATAGCGTTCATTTTCATATGTTAAAGGCTGATGCCCACTTTCAATGTCTATAATACTTAATCGGCGAAAACCAAATTGAATGTGGCTATCATAAAAATATCCTTCATCATCAGGACCTCTATGTGTTATAACACGATTCATTCCTGTAAATAATTCTTTTTGTTCTTCTTGAAAGTTTTGTGCTTTTTCATGTACACAGCCAACAAAACCACACATATTGCTCTCACCTTCTCCATTTCTTTTCCTACATATATTAGGACATTCATAACCATTTTTCATTGTTCTTACAATAAACCATAATTAAAATTTTACTATACCCCTAAATAGAAATTATGTTAATAGGTAATAAGATTCATAAAACCATCACTTAGTTTTCTATTGTAGCATAAATAGTGTAAATTTTTAATTGGCTATTAACATTTCATCTCTGTATTTTTCTTAGAGATGGAAAAATTAATATCGTACTAATTACGGATTTTCCTTTGCCAATGAATAACGGAGTTCGACATCAAGTATTTAGACGAAAAATAAGGAAAGAAGTTACACTTTCATGCAACTTCTTTCCTTATACATTTAATTTATTAGAAGCATTTAAGCTTCGACAGCAGTTTTTATTAACTCTGCTCTATCTGTACGTTCCCAAGGTAAATCAATATCAGTGCGACCAAAATGACCATAAGCAGCTGTTTGTCTATATATTGGTTTACGAAGATCTAGCATCTTGATAATTCCTGCTGGACGAAGATCGAAGTTTTCGCGAACTGCCTCTACAAGTTTATCTTCTGAAACAATTCCAGTTCCAAACGTATCAACAGAAATAGATACTGGTTGTGCTACGCCAATTGCATAAGCTAATTGTACTTCTACTTTATCAGCTAATCCTGCTGCGACAATATTTTTTGCCACATAACGTGCTGCATATGCCGCTGAGCGATCCACTTTTGTTGGATCTTTCCCAGAAAATGCTCCACCGCCATGGCGAGCATATCCACCATATGTATCAACAATGATTTTACGACCAGTTAATCCAGCATCTCCTTGTGGTCCGCCAATAACAAAGCGTCCTGTTGGATTGATGAAATACTTTGTATTTTCATCTATTAATTCAGCTGGTACAACAGGCTTGATTACATATTCTTTAATATTACGTTGAATTTGTTCTAATGTTATCTCTGGGTGATGCTGTGTGCTTATTACGATTGTATCAATACGAACAGGCTGATTATTTTCATCGTATTCGACTGTTACTTGTGTTTTACCATCCGGACGTAAGTATGGTAAGATTTCTTCTTTTCTTACCTCTGCTAGTCTTCTTGATAGTTTATGTGCCAATGAAATCGGTAATGGCATTAATTCCTTTGTTTCATTACATGCAAATCCGAACATTAATCCTTGGTCTCCAGCACCAATTGCTTCTATTTCCTCATCCGTCATCATACCTTCACGAGCTTCTAGAGCTTGGTCTACTCCTAATGCAATATCAGCGGATTGCTCGTCAATAGAAGTTAAGACTGCACTTGTTTCTGCATCAAATCCATATTTCGCGCGTGTATAGCCTATTTCTTTGATTGTTTCACGGACAATTTTCGGGATATCCACATATGTAGAAGTCGTTATTTCACCTGCAACAAGAACTAACCCTGTTGTTACAGATGTTTCAGCAGCAACTCTTGCATTAGCATCTTTAGCTAATATAGCGTCCAAAATAGCATCTGAAATTTGATCACAAATTTTATCTGGGTGACCTTCAGTTACCGATTCAGAAGTAAACAAGCGACGTTTTGTTGACATCTGATTTCCTCCTTATTTTAGAAAAAAGTAGAGCGAGGCCTAATTCCTGCACTCCTTAACCTTATCTTGATACGGTACTCATTCCCTAGATAGTATGAAGTAAAAATGGCGTTTTTATCCGAAGTCAATTCCGTGCTCTATTATATGTAACACTAGTAAAATGTCTGTAAACATAATATATATAACGAAGTATTTTGTTTCTAATAAAAACACACACCTAAAAATATACATTTTTATAAAAGATAATTAATTCATTTTACACAAAAAACCTTTTCAATAGTGAAAAGGCTCCTAGTAAAATCAATTCGCACCTTTCACTCTTATCGTTCAAGGAATATTCCTTGCTTCAGGTTAGCACCTTTCCTAAGAGAATGTCTGATTCATTTCATAAAAATGAAATAATTCAGTAATTTTCTTCACATAGTAGGTTGCTGGGTTTCATCGGGCCAGTCCCTCCACCAGCTCAGGATAAGAGAGTATCCGTTCAAAGTAAAATGATAGCTCAATCTAACAACGCATGTCAATCATTTTTCACTAGATTGAATTAATTTGTTGAATTCAATGCAATAAGCTTATAAGTAATGGACGTCTTTCCATTTTCCCATGCTAATTTTTCAATTGTCGCCATTCCAGATATCTCAGCTATTTTTGTTTTTCTAACCTCTAGCGGAATATTCATTGGATATAAACGGTAATCTTCTTTTTCTAATAGAAAAAGATTTTCTTCTAGTCTTATTTCTTTCCCTTTTGTTACAATCATTGTATTTAATTCTAAGGGCATACCCATTTTCCATTCCCCTTCTCTTTTTCTATTTTTATCCATTATTAATAGAGTATTTCTTTTATTTTACCATTTTCCCCACTTGTTTTTTCATCCAGCTAGATAGAGATGTGACAACTTTACGATTCGTAGCAGGAGGAAAGTAATGCGTAAATTCAGGAAAATACCATGTGCCCACTTCCTTACCTAACTGTTTTAATTTTGCTTCCAACCTTAGGCTATGTTCAACCGATACATTAGTATCCAATTTCCCATGAATGATTAGCGTAGGTGCATTTATTTTTTCTAATTGATAAAGTGGAGTTCTTGCATCATATCTGTCTGGATATTTTGAAGGCGTTCCTCCAATTACTCTTTTCATCATCCTACGTAAATCCTTTCGTTCTTCATAGGTGAGGAACATATCGCTGACACCACCCCATGTAACAATTGATTGAACAGGACAATTTATGCCCACAAATAAAGCCATCACTCCGCCTCTTGAAAAACCAAATACATGTACATTATTTACATTCGATAAATTCTTTAATAGTGCAAATGCAGCGATGGCATCATTTTTGTCTTCGCCCGCAAAGTCTTCATTTCCATCCCCACCTTGATTACCACGATAAAAAGGTGCGAACACAACAAAACCCTCAGATGCAAATTGGATAACTCTCCCGGGACGGACCTTCCCTACATTTTTGATGCCTCCTCTCAAATAAAGAAAACCATCATAAATTTCCCCGTCATTTGGAGAAGCAAGCATTCCCTTTACTTTTAAGCCATCAACATAATAAGTAACTAAAAAAAGATCAATAGAAGGATTAGGAGATGGAAATCGAATTTTTTCTATTATATCACCATTGTTCATGTCAATTGCTCCTTTACTTTTTTCTCCTATATTACCCTTTCCTTTCGCTTAATAATTCGTTCTGAATGGAAGAAATACAATATTTGATGACATCATCCTTCATAATAAAGCTAAATGAATCATTCCAACGTATTTCCATTAAATCGCCTTTAATTAAAACTGGACCAGCTGTCTCCTGATAATCATCTTTTGGAACTAATTGACTAATTCTTGCAAAAAATACATCCTTCACAAATGGTTCTTCTCCGAATACCTGATAGGATGCGATCCATTGAAGCCTATCAATAATCCCACCTGTTTCTTCCATAACCTCTCTATGAGCTGTTTGAATAATTGTTTCATTTTTTTCTCTTTTGCCGCCTGGAAATTCTAATCCCCTCTTTTTATGGGCCGTTAACAACCATTGATTTTTATACTGACAAATGACTAATACATGCATTGCTTCTTGCATCCATTCATTTTTTTTAAAAGAAAGTTTCACTAAATTTTTATTTTGATCATAAAATATCTCCATACCTTCTCCATTATTATGTATTATTAATATAAGTAGCTTGCATACTAAAGCAAATACATGCCTTTTAACCTGATTTTATGATATATATTATTATCATAGCAAATACTATCTATAAAACTGGAGTTTTTTATCGATAAAAAGGGTATTATTTTTTATAGATAGTAATTCCAACCATCTATTGAAATAAGATGAATACAATACGATCAAGAAACACTCATCTTTCTTAACATAATGTTCACATTATAGCTAGCAAAAATATCATGTTATCATATATAATACGGTTAAATAAAACGGTTACATTTGCATTCGATAATAAGACTGAAATAGGAGGACAACATAATGAAAATTGTTGATGAACTTTACAACTTATATAAAAATAAACTAACTGGGGATGAAGAGGATATTGATATGCTCGCCTTTGCTTTTTTAGAAGAAATGAGCAGAGAAGATTTATTACATATTATTCAAGAATTAAATGAACAAGAATTATATGATTTAATGGGTCTTTATTTAATTGAAAGCTTAAAAGGAAAGTTTGCCAGTGAAGATTATCGAAAACCTAATAGCCCTATCTTTACCCATCGAAATGTACACTGAATCGTCCTGTATTTAAATAAAAGGCTGTTGATAAACATCGGCTCACACAGAAAAACGATCATTTATCAAACGGCCTTTTTATTTATCGATTTGTTATGTAATCATATATATTTTTTCCAATCAATGTGGCAGAAACAAGGACAAATAATATTTTCACATAATTTGACCCTTTTGCAATGGCAACGCGAGAACCAATGTAAGCTCCTAAAATCATAGCAATTCCCATCACGAAACCATATAAATAGTACACTGAATCATAACATAAAAAAACGATAAGTGCTGTCAAATTACTTCCGAAATTAAGAACCTTGGCATTGCCAGCGGATTCCACAAAATCAAAACCCATTAAAAGAAAGGAAAATAAAAAGAACGAACCCGTCCCTCCCCCTAAAAAACCATCGTAGAAACCGATTAATGGTACAATGAAAAGAGCAAAGAGAAGCTTCTTTTTCGTCATTCCATTATATGTAGAGTTTATTCCCCATTCTTTTTTCGTAAGTGTATAAATAGTTACTACGATTAAAACAACAAGGATTAACGGCTTAAGTGATTCGGATGGTATTTTTTGTACAACATAAACTCCGATTGCGGAACCAATAATGGAAAGAGGCAAGAGTTTTACTATCAATTTCTTATCCGTTTTTCCATGCCTTATAAAAGAAATCGAACTAGTTAATGATCCCATGGTCGAAGCTAGCTTATTTGTACCTAACGCAATTTGTGGTGGCAATCCGGTAAATAAAAGAGCAGGTAATGATATTAATCCGCCGCCACCAACAACTGAATCAATAAATGCAGCAATAAATCCGGCTCCAATTAAAAAAAGTAGCATTCCAAGATGTAATTCTTCCATAAAAAATACTCCTTACCTGAACGTCTATTTCCAATTTAGGTAATGATTGACCGATAGACTAATTCCTACCATAACATATTAGTCATGGTCTATTTAGTACAAGCAATAACCAAATTTCGAAAACAGCTTTGTTATAACCCTTATAATATTTAACAAGCTTTCCTAGTCTACTTTATCACAATAAAGGAAAAAGGAGTATTCTTCTTTTTAAAAAGAAATCAAAATAGTACCAAGTTTTATCCTTATCCCCTATAATAGTACAGGATATTTCTTTAGGAACATGCACAAATATTTAGTCTTACTGGTATTACGAAGATTTTTTATGTATCGCATATAGCTGCAGTTTTAGCGAGAAAGGAAAAGAATTCGATGCACATTTATTCCATTATCTTAAGTGTCATTATTTTACTTAACATTATTTTTGCTTTTCTTGTTATCTTCTTTGAAAGAAAAGATCCTATTGCTACATGGGCATGGTTAATGGTACTTACCTTTATCCCTATCCTTGGATTTATTTTATATTTACTTTTCGGCCAAAATTTACGAAATAGAAAGTTATTTCAGTGGGATGAGCGAAAAAAACTCGGAATAGAGCCCATTTTAGCTTCCCAACTTTTACAAATAAGCTCTAACCAATTGCGCACTACGAATGAAGTAATTCGAAAAAATCAAGATTTAATTTATATGAATTTATTTAACAACGATGCCGTTCTCACAGAAAACAATGCTGTAGAAATCTTTACAGATGGGAACCAGAAATTCAAGCAATTATTTACAGATATCAAAAATGCAAAAAAGTCGATCCATTTACAGTACTATATTCTTAAAAATGATGGTATTGGCTCAGATCTTATTAGCCTACTCGTTGAAAAAGCAAAAGAAGGAGTAGAAGTTCGTTTATTATATGATGAGCTTGGCTCCAGAACATTGCGTAAAAAGGTTTTCAAAGAATTGCGGGCAGCAGGTGGATTTGTTGAAGTATTTTTCCCAAGTAAATTTCATTTAGTCAATTTACGCCTAAATTATCGAAATCATAGAAAACTGGGAATTATTGATGGAAAAATTGGCTATATCGGTGGATTTAATGTTGGAGATGAATATTTAGGGCTTCATCCGAAATTTGGCTATTGGAGAGATACTCACTTACGCATAGTGGGTACAGCTGTATATGCCATTCAAACAAGATTTATTCTCGACTGGAATCAAGCCTCACATTTACATGCAATTAATTATTCACCTGACTATTTTCCAGGAAAAATTGAGGAGATTATCGGGAATATCGGCATGCAAATTGTATCAAGCGGTCCTGATTCAGAATGGGAGCAGATAAAGAATGGCTATATTAAGATGATTACTTCCGCAAAAGAAAGTGTTTATATTCAAACACCTTATTTTATTCCCGATGCAAGCTTACTGGATACATTAAGAATTGCTGCACTCTCTGGAATCGACGTAAAAATAATGATTCCTAACAAACCTGATCATATGTTTGTCTATTGGGCAACCTATTCTTATATCGGTGAAATGCTAAAAGCTGGAGCGAAAATTTATATATACGAAAATGGATTTATCCATGCTAAAACGATTTTAGTCGATCGAAAAATCGCTTCTGTTGGAACTGCCAATATTGATATGAGAAGCTTTAGACTTAATTTTGAAGTGAATGCTTTTATTTATAGTGAACAAATCGCTAATGAATTAACAGATGACTTCCTAGAAGACATGGAGTTTTCTACCCATTTAACAGCAGAACAATATTCTAAAAGATCATTATGGATTCGTTTCAAAGAATCCTTTTCACGACTCCTTAGCCCTCTTTTATAAGGAATCAAAAGAATCAATTTTGCATGAAAATGCCTACAAAATATTAAAAAAGACAAAATGCCTCGAGAATGTGTCCATTCTCGGAGGCATTTTGTCTAATCTGAAAGAGAGACAGATGCCTCTCTTTTCCAACTTATGCAAATACTTGTTTTAATTCCTCTTTATCTTTGCTTAACCAAAAATTCATCAGTCTTTTCGCCCCTTCAAGATCATGAAGTTTCGCTTGACCACATTGTTTTTCATTAGCTGCAGGAATCTCAGTAATTTCTATAGCTGTCTTCATGGTTGCCTCTAATAAATCGATAATTTCATCCACCGTAGGTTCCCCACTAACAACTAGATAATAGCCAGTCTGGCAACCCATTGGGGAGATATCAATGATATCAAAATGATTATATTTATCCACATGGGCACGTAAATTAAATGCTAATAAATGCTCTAAAGTATGAATAACGTCAGGCTTCATAGCTTGCTTATTCGGCTGACAAAAGCGAATATCATATTTATTTACAACTCCATCACTACCTACTTTGTGTACGCCACAATGTCTCACATAGGGAGCTTTTACTGCATTATGATCTAATTCAAAGCTTTCAACTGAAGGCATATAAACATCTCCTTTTATTCATGTATCTCTATTATACCTAAAAAACCGAGTAATTTCATCAACTTAATATATATAATATTTTTCCAGTAGAAATTAGTGCTATTTCTCCAAAATGATGGCTAAAAGTGAATACTTTATTCGTGTTCCACTCCATGGTATACTACTTGCAAAGAAGGAGAGGGAAATAAGCTAATGAAACATGTTTTTTTATTTATTATCCGCTTTTATAGAAAAGTAATTTCTCCATTAAAGCCACCAACCTGCCGTTTCTATCCAACATGCTCTTCCTATGGTTTAGAAGCCATACAAAAATTTGGCGCTTTTAAAGGAGGGTACTTAACAATCAAACGAATTCTTAAATGCCATCCCTTTCATCCTGGTGGGGTAGATCCAGTGCCTGATGAATGGAAGTGCAAAAATCATACCCATCCACCAAAAGAAAATAATTAATATCCATCAACAATTAAATCTAATTTTCCCGTTTTTGGATCAATAACTAATCCGTGTACTGGAACTCCATTTGGTAGTAAAGGATGTTTTTTTATCATATCTACACTATGTGAAACACTATCCTCTACTGAATCAAATCCGGTTAACCATTTTTCAAGGTTTATTCCAGAATGCTGCAATGTAGCGAATGTATCATCCGCAATGCCTCTTTCTTTCATTTTTTCCATCATACTGTCAGCGTGTAGTGCACTCATTCCACAATCATGGTGTCCTATCACCACTACTTCATCCGCTTGTAACTCATACACTGCAACTAAAATACTGCGCATGATGCTACCAAATGGATGAACAACTACAGCACCTGCATTTTTGATAATTTTTACATCCCCATTAGAAAGATTTAATGCTTGTGGTAATAGCTCTAAAAGTCTTGTGTCCATACAAGTTAAGATTACCATTTTTTTATTTGGAAATTTGCCCGTTATAAATTTTTCATATTTTTGTTCCCTAACAAACTCCTCGTTATACACTAAAATATTTTCTAATAAACTCACTTTAAGCACTCCTTAAAAAAATCATTCATTATAAAAAATAAAAACAGCTACTTTTTCAAAATAGGAAAAATATTCTCCCTATTAATAGTAATGAAAATTCATATAATATACAAATTTGAAATCTTTGTTCCTTCAAATTCTGGCTTTTCTTAAAAATTGTTCTAGGTATGTATCTCCTCCCTCCTTCTAATACTAATATGTAATGAAATCTTAATCTGTCTCATTGATAGGAATGAAATCCTTGTGAAAAAAACTTATTAATAAGGAGTGATACCCTATGGCAAAAGATGTACTTTGTGAAGTAAGTAACTGTACTTATTGGGAAAAAGGAAATCATTGTGGTGCTGATCAAATTTATGTAGTAAGTAATGTTGGGAAACACGCGGATACAAGTTATGAAACAGACTGTAAAACTTTTGAGCCTGAAACAAGCTTAAGCTAAATAGTTAAAAAACGCAAAAAAGAATCCCGTAGAAGTTTTATCACTTTTTCGGGATTCTTTTTTATCTATCCAATCGTACTAAATCTGCATCTTGGTGTACCCCTTTTGTGATTAAATCCTTTATTATCGTAGAACCAAAGGAACTGTAAACCGTGCCATTTCCACCGAATCCTAAACAATAATAGACGTTTTTACTATTGGGTACTTCTCCAATAAAAGGGATTCCATCCTTTGATTCTCCAAACGTAGCACCATAAGTATAGTCAGCTTTTAGTTGGATTTGTGGAAAATGTTCCTTAATACGAGCCAATAATTTATGACCATATGCCTCTAATATCTTCGGATCACTCGGTGCCTCCATTGTTTCTTCATCTAAACCACCAGCAACAATTCTTCCATCAAAAGTCGTTCTCATATAGAAATAGGGACGCTTCGTTTCCCAAATAAGGCACCTATCCTCCCATTGATGAAACGAGGGAATTGGATTCGTAACCGTTACATAAGTTCTATTTAATTCCGTTGCCATATTTCGTGTATAATTATCCAATTCATAACCTGTTGCATAAACAACATGCTTTGCCCGAATATTTGCGGTTTCACTTTTATACAGCCAGTAGCCATCTTGAAAATGTACCTTTTCGACTTCAGTATTTTCGAACACTTGAATATTATTACATTTCGAAGCCTCTTTTACTAAAGATACAACAAGCCTATGAGGATTTACTTCTGCGTCCCCACTTGTGCGAATTGCTACATGTTTTCTAAACCCATACGTTTTATAAATCATTTCCGCATCTAAAAATTCTACAGGAAAATCATATTTCTTGAGCATTTCATATTCGTTTTTAATGGATTGGACATCAGCTTCTGTACTTGCATAATATAAGCTTTGCCTATTCTCAAATTGAATGTCAGCCTTTAGGGATGACGCTATTTCTTTCAATTCCTCCATTCCCTTCAAGCACAATCGGTAAAAGCGAACTGCATCTTTCTCCCCTATGTTTTCAGCAAAGGAATGTAGCATTTTATCATTACAGTATTGTAATAAGCCAGTGTTAGCAGCAGAACTGCCATCCCCTACTTGATCTTTCTCCACTAGAATAACTTTAAGTGGTTCCTTCGCTAGTTTATATGTTAAGAAAGCACCTGACATACCTGCCCCAATAATTAGAACATCACATGACATGTCTTCACTCAGCTTTGGATAAACTGGTTTATTCCCCAAAGTTGTCGGCCAATATAATGATCCATGGTATAAGCTCACAAACCAACACTTCTTTCTTTCTATTTTTCAATTAGAAATCCTTTTGCTCTTCTACCCATTCTCTTAAGTTCCTTCGAACAATTTTTCCGGATGCATTTCGTGGAAGTTCTGAAACAAAAAAAACTCTTTTCGGAATTTTATATTTTGCTAATGATTTCTCGCAGTTTTTCATTATGGATTTCTCGGAAAGAACACTTCCATCTACTACAACAAAAGCAACAGGAACCTGCCCCCATTGATTATCTGGAATGCCAATTACTGCAGCCTCTTTAATTCCTTCCATTTCAGACAATACCGCTTCTACTTCTGCAGGATACACATTTTCTCCACCAGAAATAATTAAGTCAGATCTTCTATCTAACACATAGAGAAATCCTTCAGAATCTATATACCCAATATCACCTGTAAAAAACCAGCCATCTTTTAAATGATTTTCTTTGTTTAAATAGCCTTGTGATACATTTGGCCCACATACTTTTATTTCTCCTACCTCATTTGGTCCTAATACTTCTCCTAGGTCGTTTACAATCTTTAATTGAGCAGGGAATAGCGCTTTTCCAGCGGAGCCTATTTTTCTAATACTGTCCTCAGGTGATAAAGTGACAATTTGGGAAGAAGTTTCCGTCATGCCATAGGAGTAATAGACGCGTATTCCTTTATTAATACATCTTGTAATCAATTCAACAGTGGCAGGTCCTCCACCTAAAAGCATATAGCGGAAATAAGCTGGAAACTTTTCATTAGTAGCTTGTTCTATTCGCTCTAGCATTGTTGTTACTACAGACACGATGGTAACTCTTTCTTCCCGTATATCTTGCAGGACTTTGTGTTCATTAAATCCATCGTGCAAAACAATTTTCATTCCATAAATAACACTTCTCATTAAAATAGAAAATCCGCTAATATGGAATAAAGGAACGGCACATAACCAAGTTTCCTTTTCATATAAACCAGCATTCAACGTATTTCCTATTGCACTCCACCAATGATTGCCGTAAGATTGTATCACTCCTTTTGGGAGACCAGTTGTTCCTGATGTATACATGATTGTGCATGTATCAGCTAATGAAAACTGCTCTTTTTCAATTGGTTCTATGTATGAACGATCTTCTATTCCCTCTTTGTAATAAACAGAGATTTTCAGCTCTTCTGCTAATTGTCGCGCAGTCTCTTGAAAATGATCTTCTGTTATTAAAAAGGTGGCATTAGCATCAGTTAATTGAAAAGTCATTTCATTTGCTGTTAAGCGATTGTTAAGAAGAACTGCCTTTGCTCCAATAATTTGCATGGCAAATAAGTGAAGGACGGTTTCTAAATCACTTTTTATAAGAAATCCTACATAATCTGTGTCTTTTACTCCAAAGGCTGTCAGTAACCCTGCACGGTAATAGGCCTTCTCATATAATTCTTTAAACGTTAGACTTTCCTTATTAAAAACAATCGCCTCTCTATCTGGGGTTAAAAGTGCTCTATTTTTAATAAAATTAGGAAGTATTTCTGTCATGACCTTATTAATCCTCTTTTCTATACAACAAAGGTGACACATCATTAGCATGTCCCTAAAATCACATTTGCTAAATACGAGTGTCACCCTTTGATATTATTTAAATAGATTGTAAATCAACAACTATTTCCATTTTTGATTTTACGTTATTAATTAACTCTTTCCTATTAAGGAAAACGTGGGAATTGTCCAAAATCAGGATTGCGTTTTTCCTTGAAGGAGTCACGTCCTTCTTTTGCTTCATCTGTTGTATAGTATAGAAGGGTTGCATCTCCTGCAAATTGCTGAATACCAGCTAAACCATCTGTATCCGCGTTAAAGGCAGCTTTTAAGAAACGAAGTGCAGTGGGACTCTTTTCTAAAATCTCTTCACACCATTGAATCGTTTCTTCCTCTACTTTTTCTAACGGTACAACTGTATTTACCAATCCCATATCTAATGCCTCTTGTGCATTATATTGACGACATAAGAACCAAATTTCTCTTGCCTTTTTATGACCAACAATTCTTGCTAAATAGCCAGACCCATAACCAGCATCAAAGCTTCCTACCTTCGGACCAGTCTGTCCAAAAATTGCGTTATCCGCAGCAATTGTTAAGTCACAAACAATATGAAGCACATGGCCTCCACCAATCGCATAGCCTTTTACCATTGCAATTACAGGCTTTGGAATGACTCTAATTAGACGCTGTAAGTCAAGGACGTTTAAACGTGGAATTTGATCCTCACCTACATATCCGCCATGTCCTCTTACCTTTTGGTCTCCACCAGAACAGAAAGCTTTATCACCTGCTCCTGTTAAAATAATTACACCAACATTGCTGTCATCTCTTGCCATTGCAAACGCGTCAATTAATTCACTTACCGTTCTTGGTGTGAAAGCATTATGTACATGTGGTCTATTAATCGTAATTTTGGCAATCCCATTATATGTTTCATAAATGATTTCTTCATATTGTCTGCCAGCTACCCATTCTACCGCCATCATTTTTTCCTCCTTTTCACAGGGCTGAACCTTTATGTCAGCTCCTTAAAAACTCCATTACTATTGTACCAAAAATCTCAGGTTTCTCCACATGAATTGCATGTCCTGCATTATTTACATTCAAATGGCGTATATTCTTATTTTTTTTGACCATTTCTTCCGCAATTTGATAAAACTTTCGATCTAGTTCTCCTGTTATTAAAAGTGTATCAATCGAAAGCCTAGAAATTCTGGACCAATAAGAGCTTTGTGCTCCTGTCCCCATTCCTTTTAAACTATTCGCTAATCCAATGGGATTATTAGCAAGCCGTTGATTTCTTATAGCCCGCTTAATAGTTGGATCTAGTCGCTCCTGACTTTTAAACAAAGGAATCTTCTCCCATTTATTTACAAAATGGATAATCCCCTGTTCAAGGATAGAGTCTCCTAGTTTTTCATCCTGTATTCGTCTTTGTTTTCTCTCCAATTCCGTTTGTAAGCCAGGAGAAGCGCTTTCAAGAATAAGCTTTTTTACGGTTTCAGGATATTCGCTGCAATACGCAAGTGCCAACCGTCCACCCATGGAATAGCCTAATATATGAACAGGAGCTAGACGAAGATAATCAATCACAGCTTTTATATGTGCAACACTTTCCTTCATTGCATACTTTTCTGCTTCTTCCGGTGAATCGGTTTTTCCATGACCAATAATATCTACTGCTATTACCTTGTAGCTTTTCTTCCATAACGGAATAAATGGGAACCATGTTCCGCTATCTCCAGTAAATCCATGTAATAATAATAGAGGTTCTCCATCTCCCTCAATAGTTATATGATAGTTTATATTCTTTATTTGGATAAACATATACTTCACCTTTTAACCCAGCTGATTTAAAATCTTTTGAATCCTATCTGTCATTTGCCGATGCTCTATTAGATTTTTCTCTCGATTTGTCCGCAGCTCCCAAACTCTCATACCTTCTTCAAAATTACTATGCTGAAATTGTGTCTCTAACCCTTGCCAACTTTCAATAAGTTTATACTGTCCCTTATACATTTCAACAGCATGCTTAAAATCAATACCTAAAGGAGTCCCAAAAAGCAGTTCAAAATGTCTTGGAAGATTTACCTGTGGCAAAAACGAAAAGATTCCGCCTCCATTATTATTTATCAATAGCACAGTTATCGGGAGCTTATACAAATGAGATAATACTAAACCATTTAAATCATGGAAAAATGTTAAGTCCCCAACAATTAAAAATAATGGTTGTTTAATGACTCCAACTCCAAGAGCCGTAGAAATTGTCCCATCGATTCCATTAGCTCCTCTATTTGCGATAATAGTAACTTTTTTATTTTGTTTATGAAAAAAAGTATCTAAATCTCGAATAGGCATACTATTTCCAACAAATAACACCGCATCATTCGGAATCATTTCACCCAAGCTATGAAAGAGTTTTGCTTCACTTATTTCTTGAATTTCCGCTGTTTGCATTAATTCCTTTTTTGTGAGTTCATTAATATCTATCCATATATTTAAATAGTGATTTATTGAGCAATGAGATATAAATGATGCAAGCTTTTCACAAAAATACCCTTCTTCACAATAAACCATATCTGTTGTCAGTTGATTAGGATCTCGATAGCCGATGCCACCATCTACAACTATCAGTTTTGCTTTTTCATTTTCGCGTAAGAAAATAGTTAATGGCTTTGAGATAGGCATACTGCCAAAGCGTATTATCACATCTGGCTTTAGTAGAGATTTTACCTTTTCATTTCTTAAAAAAGTATCATATGTGTCAATAATGCTATTCGTTCCTGCACTATTACTCCGCAGTTGAGAGAGAGGATCAGCAATGATTGGGAAACCAGTCTTTTCAGCCAATTGTATTACCTTTGCTGAAAAATCTTCTTTATCTATCTCTCCGCATATTATAATCCCTTTCCCATCAAGACTAGCTGCTAATTCCAGAAAATAAGCATCATTCATTCTAAAGTCACCTATATCCATTCGAATGGCAGGCTTTTCCTTTTCGTTTAATTGATAACTGTCTAAATTATCTAAGTCAGGAATTAACGGCTCCCGTAATGGTATATTTACATGTACTGGACCACTTGGTTGTTGTTTTGCCATCGAAACTGCTCTAGCTCCTACTGTTTTAGCATATCGAATCATTCCTGGACTATTATCAGGTGTGGACATTTCCATAAACCATTTTACATGCTTCCCATAAAGGTCTAGCTGATCAATCGCTTGAGGTGCACCTACATCTCTTAACTCATGCGGACGATCTGCCGTAAGTACTATTAACGGAATTCGGGATATTTTCGCCTCTACGATAGCAGGAAAATAATTAGCCGCAGCTGTTCCCGATGTACATACTAATACAGTCGGTTTTTTGGATGCTTTCGCTATTCCTAATGCAAAAAAAGCAGCTGATCGTTCATCAACATGAATATGCAGATTTATATCTTCCTGTTCTGCAAGCAATAGACTAATTGGTGTAGATCTAGAACCAGGGCTTATTACAGCATGTTCTACACCACTCTTTCCTAATTCAGCTATTAGTGCATGCAAATAGGCTGTTAATTGTTGTTGATGATTCATTTTATTTTCCTCCTAACGCTGTAAGCATTGGCTTAAATTTGATAGCTGTTTCCGTATACTCTAATTCAGGATCAGAGTCAGCAACAATACCACATCCAGCAAAGATTGTAGCACTGTTTCCATGTAATAATCCAGAACGGATACTGACAGCAAACTCACCATTTCCCTCATAATCAAGCCAGCCTATCGGAGCACCGTAAAGCCCTCTATCCAATCCCTCCACCTCTCTTATAACCTCTAAAGCTTCATCACGTGGAAAACCACCGAGAGCTGGAGTAGGATGCAATAATCGAATTAATGAAATTAAAGATTCTGTTTCCTTTACTTTGCCACTAACGGGCGTATAAAGATGTTGAATATCTCTCATTTTCATGATTTGCGGATTTGCCGGGATTTCTACAGTCGTACAAACTTCCTCCATGGCATTCTTAATCATTTTAACAACATAATTATGTTCTTCTCTATTTTTCGAATCAGATAGCAGCTCTTCAGCCAATGCACTATCTTCTACTTCATTATTGCCTCTAGAAATAGAACCAGCCAGACATGTTGAAAATACGGTATCTCCTGCTTTTTTAACCAATCGTTCAGGTGATGCCCCAGTAAAGCATTTATCATGAGCTTCTAAAGCAAAAATATATCCGTTGCTTTGCTGTTGTATTAAATTTCTTAGAACGGATTCTGTCACTATATCTTTTGTAAAATTCACTTTACTAGCTCGAGCCAATACTACTTTTTTTAGATTCCCGTCTAACTTTCTAATTACCTTATCAACCGTTACTTTCCATTTTTCACGATCAACTTCCATTACTTTCTGTATGGAAGGTAAAGAAACGGGAGTATATTCCTCTATTCTTTTTGGCAACGCAAAAGATTGTTTCCTCAATACTTCTTTTGCATATTCTATTTTATCTGAATGAATCAATATATTAGTTGTAATAAATTGATTTCCATCAATTTCACTTAACATAAACTGTGGCACATAAAAATGAGCTTCTGAGAAGCCATCCCATAGTTCTGTTTTTTCTTTTAATGGATCAAAGGCAAAGCCTCCTAAAAGCACTGGACCGATTCCAATATGATTGAATTCATTATACACTATTGCTTTTTCTAGGAGACTCTTCCATCTCTTCTCTACATGAGAATAGGAGCTTTCCCCTAAAGAACTTTCAATCTTTTCACAAATACCAATTCCTACAATCATGTTTTTCCCAGAAGGGTCCTTCCAAAAAAAACGTTTTCCTTTATAAGCATGGTATTTAGAAAAAAAGTCGAGAATATTCATTTTTTCTTCTACCATTTTTACTTCACTTACTAATATCGTAGGAGAAACACTATCCCTTATTTCTGTTTGTACCATTGTTCCTCTTCTATCATTCATCCCTTTGTGAATCCCCCTAAAACAAATCAAGAATTAGCTTCTTGCTTATATTGGTTCAAAGATATACGCTCATTCATTATTTTAGCATATTTTACGATACACCTGTCCTTTATATTATGTCAATCATAGTGAATTCTTAATGCCATTTCCAAATTTTAATTATTTATAGAAAAGAGGCATATTCTTTTTAGATAGGTTTGATATCGATAAAATAGGGAAATTTATGAACAACATCTTACCGTTTTAATTATGCTCCATTCGCTTATACTACTGTTATTACAATTGCATGGATAAGGATGTGTTTAACTTGTTATCAAAAGAACAAATAAATCACTTGAAACAAAATCTTGAAGAAAGAAAAGCGGAGATTTTAAACCGAATTGATGATAATGTAAGTGAGGAAAGTGCACGAGAATCTGTTGGCGAATTATCTAATTACGATAACCATCCGGGAGATATGGGAACTGAGTTATATGAAAGAGAGAAGGATTTAGCTCTAGAACAGCATGATCAATCGGAATTAGATAAAATAAATAATGCTTTAAAGGCAATGGAAGATGGATCATATGGAATTTGTACAGTATCAGGGAAAGAAATTCCTTATGAAAGATTAGAAGCAATTCCAACTGCACTAACTCTTAAGGAATATAGCGACGAACAATTTATTGCTTCTGATCGCCCAGTCGAGGAGGATATGCTTGAATTTGCTCATGGAAATCAGTATCGTCACTATGATACTGGTGCTGTCAGAGACTATGAAGATAGTTTTCAGGAAGTTGCTCGTTATGGCACTTCTGAGACACCTTCTGATTTAAGAGGAGATTTTGAAGATTATGATAGTCTTTACGATCGAAAAAGTGATGACGAAGGTTTTACAGAGGACTATGAAACATTTGTAGGAACAAATATCGATGGATCGGAACGGACTGTTTATCGTTCTAAAGCACACGAAAAATATGAACAAGCATTAGATAAGGAAGGAATTGAAGCTCCTTTTGGCGATGTTCCCTACCACGAGACAGATGGATACACAGAAGATAAGGAGGAAGAAGAGGAATAGTCCTTTTCCTCTTTCCTGTATTCAAGCAGAGAGTATAAAGGAGATTCAGAAGAATCTCCTTTATACATTACGAATATGGTTTTATATTCCAAATTTCATCTGCATATTGTTTTATTGTTCGATCACTTGAAAAATGCCCTGACATCGCTATATTCACAATACTTTTTTGCAGCCAGTCTTGCTTATTCTTAAATGCTTGATTGACCTCTTCATGAACTTTTGCATAAGAATGAAAATCTTTTAATACAAAAAACTGATCATTCTCTATAAGCAAAGAATCAAAAATCGGATCAAATTCATTAGATGGATGATCATAGAAACCATTTTTCAATTGATTGACCACTGCATGGATTCTATCGTCATGATAATAGTACTCCCGAGAGCTATAGCCACCATTTTGATATAATTCTAACACTTGATCGGAATTCATTCCAAAGATAAATATATTATCGTCTCCTACTAAATCATGCATTTCAATATTTGCTCCATCTAGCGTGCCAACAGTTAGCGCACCATTCATCATAAATTTCATATTTCCGGTGCCAGAAGCTTCTTTACTTGCTGTTGAAATTTGTTCACTAATATCTGCAGCAGGAAAAATGTGTTCGGCTAAAGAAACCCGATAATTCTCCAAAAAAACAACCTTTAATTTATTTTGAATTCTTTTATCATTATTAACCTTTTGGGCAACAGAGTTAATTAACTTGATTATTTTTTTTGCATAATAATAACCAGGTGAAGCTTTTGCTCCAAATATAAATGTTCTCGGCTCCATCTCAATAGATGGATCTTCCCTCAGCTTGTTATATAGAGACATGATGTGCAGGATATTTAGTAATTGCCTCTTATATGCATGCAATCTTTTTACTTGAACATCGAAAATAGACGAAGGATCTACAAGAATACCATTTTTGTCCTTAATTATCTTCGCAAGTATCTCCTTATTAGTTTGCTTTATTGCTGCAAGATTTTCTTTGAAATTTCCATCCTCTTGATAAGACAGTAATTCTCTTAATTGTGCTGGCTCGTCAATCCATTTATCACCAATTGTTTGAGAAATTAAGTTGGCAAGCTTGGGATTGGCTTTTATTAACCATCTTCTATGTGTGATTCCATTCGTTTTATTATTAAATTTTTCTGGATAAAATGCATAGAAATTAGCCATTTCTCGTTTCTTTAAAATTTCTGTGTGAATTTCTGCCACTCCATTAACGCTATGACTGCCGACTAATGCTAAATGTGCCATCTTAATCATGCCATCTGCAATTATTGCCATTTTCTCAATTTTCGGAAAATCACCAGTGTACTTATCCCATAAATCTTTGCAAAAACGCTCATTTATTTCATCAATTATCATATAAATCCTTGGTAATAAGGGCTGAAAAATATAGATTGGCCATTGCTCTAATGCTTCAGATAATGTGGTATGATTAGTGTAAGAGATAGTTTTTGTAGTTATATTCCACGCTTCATCCCATCCTAATCCCTCTTGATCCATTAATATTCTCATTAACTCTGGGATTGCTAATACTGGATGAGTATCATTTACATGAATACTTATATAGTGATGCATTTCACGAATATTTTTATGATGCTGCTTATAATTACGAACAATGGATTGAAGGCTTGCAGATACTAGAAAATATTGTTGCTTTAATCGCAAAATTTTCCCTTCATCATTGGAATCATCTGGATATAAAAAACCCGATATCGATTCTGTTTCCCGTTTATATCGCATAATGTCTTTAACATCTTTTGCAATTAAGGAAGACGGTTCTGCATTCCAAAGCCTCAAGGTATTTACCGTTGTTGTATGGTAGCCTATTACTGGTACATCATGTGGAACTGCTGTTACAGTTTCGGCATTTAAATGTCGAAACTGTAACTTTCCATCCTTCCTATACATATCAATATTTCCCCAGAAATAAATATCTACTGCTAAATCTTCCTTTCTAACTTCCCATACCTGTCCTTGCTTTAGCCATTGTTCTGGCAACTCAATTTGATATCCATCGACAATTCGCTGTTCGAATAATCCATGCTTATATCGGATACCACAGCCATGTCCTGGTAAGTTCAATGTAGCAAGAGAATCCAAGAAACAAGCAGCAAGTCTTCCTAGCCCTCCATTTCCAAGACCTGCATCATGTTCAATATCTTCCACTTCAAAAAAATCAATCCCAAGTTCCGCCAATCCGTCTATTACTACTTGATCAATACCTAAATTAACTAAATTATTATGAAGTAATCGTCCTAATAAAAACTCAATCGAAAGATAATAAACCTCTTTCCCGCCACTTTTCCGACTTTGCTCATTTGTCTGAATCCAATTCGAGCTCACATACTCTCTAATCATGTGACCTAATGTTTGAAAATGATCACTACTTGTTGTATCTTCAAAGGTTTTTCCATAAGTCATTTCAAGCCTTTGTAAAAAATACTTTTTAAATCGTTCCTTATTAGAAAACATGGGATTCACTCCTCGAGATAAGCTCTGCATATAATTGATTATATTTAAATGCAGATTGAGCCCAGCTATTATCCATTGACATTGCATTTTTCATTAGTTTATGCCATACTTCTTTATCTTCTTTATAAAAATGAATACCTCTTCTAATTGTATAAAGCATATCATGTGCATTAAAATTGGAGAAACTAAATCCATTCCCCTCTTTAGCCACTTCATTATAAGAGAACACTGTGTCATTAAGTCCACCTGTCTCTCTAACAATTGGGATATTACCATATCTCAAAGCTATTAACTGACCTAAGCCACAAGGTTCGAACTTAGAGGGCATTAGAAATAAATCTGCACCTGCATATATTTGATGAGCTAAGTTTTCATCAAATCCAATATATGCTTTACATTTGTCTGAATACATATCTTCCATTTCACGAAAGAAATTCTCAAACTCCGGATCGCCTGTTCCTAAAACTAAAAACTGTACTTCTTCTTCCATCATTTCGTGAAATACATGTCTAACTAGTTCTAGTCCCTTTTGACTGGTTAATCTTGATATCATACAAGTAATTGGAATATCCGGATTTTCTTTTAATCCAAATTTTTGCTGAATAAATCTTTTGTTTTCTTGTTTTTTCTCTAAAGAAGTAACGGTATAGTTAGCAGCTATCATAGAATCTGTTTCCGGATTGTATGTTTCTTCATCAATACCATTAATAATACCGTATAAATCTGACTCTCTCTGCTTTAATACATTATTCAGCTTCTCTCCATAATATTCTGTTTGTATTTCGTTTTTATAAGTAGGACTTACTGTTGTAATCTTATCGGCAGAGATAAGTCCTCCCTTCATTAAATTTACGTTTCCATAGAATTCTAGATTTTCTGTTGTAAAATAATAATCATTTACATTAAATAAATCACCAAGTACCTCTCTTGGTAATATTCCTTGAAACTGAAGATTATGTATGGTAAAAACAGTCTTAATATCGCTATACTCTTTTCTCCATTTATAGTCCACATTCAATAAGAAAGGAATCATCGCTGTATGCCAATCGTGGCAATGAATGATATCTGGAAATTCGGCTAAAAATGGTAAACTTTCTAAAACAGCTCGATTAAAGAATGCATAACGCTCCCCATCATCCCCATAGCCATATAAGCCACTTCTCTTAAAATACCACTCATTATCAATAAAATAAAAAGTGATACCGTCTACTTCTAATTCTTCTATTCCACAATACTGATTTCGCCAGCCTACTGGCACATAGAAATATCTTTTCTTCTCTATGTTGGCAAGTAAATGGGCAGGGATATCTTGATATTTTGGCATAATTACTGCTACATCTGTTCCTTGTTTTTTTAATTCCTTTGGAAGAGAACCAGCTACATCTGCCAGTCCTCCTGATTTTATAAATGGTACACATTCTGAAACTGCAAATAATACTCTCACGAATTCATCAACGCTCCTTGCACGGTTCCTTTTCTTACTACAAAAGGAGAAGTAGCAGTACCTGTCATCACTGTACCACTTTCAACTATAACATCCTTATCTAGAATCACTGAGTCCAAATGACAATTTTCTCCAATTGTGCATTTTTGCATAATAATACAATTCTTTAAACTAGAACCTTTTCCAACTTTCACAGCTCTAGAAATAATACTGTTGGTAATATCGCCTTCAATAACACATCCATTTGCTATCATTGAGTTTTTTACTTCACCCGTACTTGTATAGCGAGTAGGTGGCTCATCTTTCACCTTAGTAAATATTGGTCTCTCTTTTATAAAAAGCTGATTCCATACTTTAGATTTTAAAATATCCTTGCTTACATGATAATAACTAGATATAGAATTTATTTTTTCGGCATAGCCGTTATATTCGTATTCACATATTTTTAACTGGTTATTAATATCTATTACTACATCTTTCATACATGTATAACCTTTATCATCCCTTGAATGTATTAATTCAATTAGCTTTGATTTCTTGATTAGATATATTTCTAGGGAACTTCCATTATTGGTAATCTCCGTTATATCACAGCCAGAATCGAGATGACGTTCTAGTACAGGAGTAAAATTCATATTAAAAACGGTAAAGCAATTCGCAACTAATGCATATTCTTGCTTGCTTCTCTGAAAATAATCCATATTTGCTGAAAAATGATTAAAAGAACCTATACCACTAGTATTTGCATCATCCATTGATGCAGGAAAGAAAAATAAACCATCTCTTTTTCTATCTAAGTCCCAGTTTTTCCCCGATCCCAAGTGATCCATTAAAGAGCGGTACTGATACTTTGGAAAAATAGCAACACTTCCTATTCCAGAGTTCACCATATTGGAAAGAACAAAATCAATTAAACGATATCGTCCACCGATTGGAAGTGCAGCTAGTGTACGATGAGCAGTTAACTCTTCTAAATCTTCCATATGTGTTGTTGCATCAATTATGCCCAGCATTGATCTTATCATCTTAATCCCTCCTTCTAGTTTGTTAGGAAATCATTTCATTAACCATTTCTTCTGTTACTAGGACTACTTCATCTACGTCTTTATTTGGTTTAATGACCATTCCATCTGGTATTGTAATGTCAGAAGGGACAATAGCCTTCTCAATATAAACATTGTTGCCAATCTTAGCATCAGGCATTATTACAGAACTACGAATGATTGTCCCTTTTCCTACAGTAACCCCTTGAAAGACTATTGATTTTTCTAAATTCCCACTAATAATACATCCTTCATTTACCATGGACTCCTTAACCAGTGCATCATTAGAAATATATTGTGGTGGATGATTTGGATTTACGGTATAAATTCTCCAATTATAATCAGATATATTTAAATTACTAGTCTCATCCAATAAATCCATATTTGCTTCCCAAAGGCTTTGCACAGTTCCAACATCTTTCCAATATCCTTTAAATGGGTAGGCAACAACCTTTTTCTGTTTTTCTATTAATAAAGGAATGATATCTTTCCCAAAATCATGTGATGAATTTTTGTTTAAATTATCTTCTTCTAGTAATTCTTTTAATACCTTCCATTTAAATATATAAATACCCATAGAGGCTAAATTATTCTTTGGATGCTTTGGCTTCTCCTCAAATTCAATGATGTGCATATCTTTATTTGTATTCATAATTCCAAATCTACTAGCATCTTCCCATCCTACTTGAATGACAGAGATAGAGGCATCTGCTTGCTTTGAGATATGATATTCTAGCATCTCCTCATAATTCATTTTATAAATATGATCTCCAGATAAAATAAGAACATATTCAGGATCATATTGAGACAAGTAGTTCTGATTTTGAAATATGGCACTGGCTGTTCCCGTATACCATTTCACTTCGGAAGATTCACTATATGGAGGCAAAACAGTTACTCCTCCATTAACACGATCTAAGTCCCACGCACTTCCTATTCCAATGTAAGAGTTTAAAACTAGCGGCTGATATTGTGTTAAAACACCAACTGTTTCTATTCCAGAATTGGAGCAATTACTTAAGGTGAAGTCAATAATTCGATATTTTCCTCCAAAAGGAATAGCAGGCTTTGCTAGACTCTTGGTTAATGAATATAGCCTACTCCCCTTTCCTCCTGCTAGAAGCATTGCGACGCACCGTTTCTTTCCCATTTCCTTTTCTCCCCTTCCGATGTTGAACTGGACGTAAAACTATCATACTGAAAGCTGGTATTGTTAGCTGAACAGAAAAAGGTCTACCATGAAATTCTACATTTTCTGCTTTTATTACTTTTTTATTTATATAATTAGCTCCACCAAATCTATCAGTGTCACTATTTAATATTTCTCGGAAAGAGTTATTTAGAGGAACACCTATCCTATAATTTTCATATGTATGATAGGTAAAATTACAAATTACGACTAAATAATCCTCTTCTTTTTCAGCTTTACGTATAAAGGAGAATATCGATTGGTTTCTATTATTTACATCAATCCATTCAAAGCCTTCATTAACATGATCCAGTTGATACAAAGGCTTAGATCTTTTATAGATTTTTAGTAATTCTTTCATATACTCATTTGCTTTTTGGTGCATCTCATAATCTAGCAACATCCAATCTAACTGTTCTTTATCTTTCCATTCTGCAAAGTGTGCAAATTCATTTCCCATAAATAATAATTTTTTTCCTGGATGGGCAATCATATATCCTAAAAGAAGACGAAATTGAGCAAATTTTTGCCAATAATCTCCTGGCATCTTATCTACTAACGATTTTTTTCCATGAACAACTTCATCATGTGAGAAGGGCAGAACAAAATTCTCGGAAAATGCATAATGTAGAGAAAAGGAGACTTTATCATGTATATGCTTTCTATTAACTGAATCAGTTTCCATATAGGTTAAAATATCATTCATCCACCCCATATTCCATTTATAATGGAATCCAATACCGCCATAATGGACTGGAGCAGTTACTTGGGGCCAGTCAGTAGAATCCTCAGCAAACATCAAGACTGACGGATCATATTGACATACTGTTTGATTTAATTTTTGGAGGAAATCGATTCCGTACTGATTCACACTGTTTTCATTGGAATTTGGCCAATAAATTATATTAGAAACAGCATCTACTCTAAATCCATCGACATGAAAATACTCCATCCAAAAAATAGCGTTTGAAATAAGGAAGCTCTGAACTTCTTTTTTTCCTAAATCAAAATTTGCTGTTCCCCAAACGTAATTCTCGCGATCTAATGGATTGCCATAATCAAATTGACTCGTTCCGTCAAATTGATATAATCCGTGCGCATCCTTACAGAAATGACCTGGCACCCAGTCAAAAATAACTCCTAGTCCGTGCTGATGACACTTGTCGATAAAATACATTAAATCCTTAGGCTCCCCAAATCTGCTCGTTGCAGAGTAATAGCCTGTTCCTTGGTATCCCCAAGATATATCAAGGGGATGTTCAACTAAAGGCAGTAGCTCAATATGTGTAAATCCTTGCTCTATTACATAAGGAATTAATTCATCAGCAAGTTCTCTATAAGAATAAAGATCTCCATTCTCATGCATTCTCCAAGATCCTAAATGAACTTCATATATAGCTAATGGCTCATTTAGGGAATTCTTTTTTGTCTTTTTTTGTTTCCATTTTGAATCTTTCCATTTATAGCCTTCCAATGAATAAACAATAGAAGCTGTATGGGGTCTTAATTCGGAGAAAAAAGCATATGGGTCAGCCTTAAGAAGCACTTTTCCATCAGGTGATGTTAATTTATACTTATACATCGCACCTGTTAAATCCTTATTAACATTTAGAAGCCACACACCTTCTTTATTAATTCGTTCCAGTGAAAAACCTTCCCCATTCCAATTATTAAAATCCCCAACCAATTGAACAGATAGAGCATTTGGAGCCCACACACAAAAACTGGTGTAAACCTCTCCATTTTTATGATGAACATGGGATCCAAATAATCTATAACTCTCAAACAAGTTACCTTCGTGAAATAAATGTAGTTGAAATTCTGTTGGATATACTGTCTCCACTGTCATCCTACTTTCTATTACATATAATATTAAGTGACTAAACTTTACACTTTGTACATGCTAATTCCCTTTTTTTTAATTTCTAAAACAAATTACGACATTCATTACAATTGTACATAGAATTAAATTCGATTAATTTTAATATTCTATCAATAAAGTGTAAATCCTTTTTTGTTTTTAAAATTTTATGATACTCTAAAACTTTTTATGTTTAATTGACTAATTTAGATTGTGAATTTTTATCATAGATTTTGAATGATTAGGAATACTAAGAAGGATCTCTAAAAATAAGGAAGGTAACTTATTATGAGTAAAAGTGAAGAAGAATATCTGAATGAACAGACATCAAAAAATTATAATCCATTCTTTGAAGCACCGGACCAAAAAATACTTGCTGTTGACATGTTTAGAGGACCATATACTGGATTTCTTTCCGATTTTGATTTAAATAATCCAGGTAACAAATTATTTACAAGTGAGGATAAATGGGAAGAAAATTTAAAACGGGGAAAATTTTAATAACATCTAAAATTTCTTATTCTAATCACTTTAATGTTCCAACGGCTAACTTTCTTAAATCAATAAGGACCACCCGTGAGAACGGGTGGTTTTCTCTGCGGCTGAAAGCCTTTGTTACTGACCAAACCCTAAAGGGCTACTGAAAGGTTCGCCATTTGTACTACTTCTACTGGCCAGACCTCAAAGGCCTTCTCTCCTAATTATTTCGTTTCTTTTTCTTCACTTCTTCCCCTGTAAATGGATCAATATATTCCATTATCGTTAATTGTTCTGCGACTATATCATCTT
>NZ_CATNHG010000111.1:0-31176 GCF_950097965.1 Bacillus sp. T2.9-1 | reverse complement strand
TCAATATTTTCCAGTAAATGGTTTAATATCTTACTGGGTTTCTTAAGTATTGTCTTTTTTAGGTATTGGTTGGCTTACAATTTCCAATTCCTTAGATTTTGGTACTTGACATATTACCGCAGGACTTATACAGTTAATAATGCATCAATAGAGTAAAGGGAAATCAATGTTTTTTCCATAAATTCCATCATAATGATCATATCATCTATTTGTTCTTCGGTAATGAAGCGTTTAAAATCAATAGTAATATGATTATTTACTATTTTATCAGCATTAAGTGGATTATAACTAATTTCCTGGACAATCTTCATCTCTTTTCCCCATATATCTTCGACTTTATTTTGCAAGGTATGATATAGTATATCTGACTTTTTATGGCGTAAATAAAGGTGAATATAAATAGTCGCACCAATTAAGGCTTCCTTGTTTGTATTTGGCAGTAGCTCTGCAGATAAATTTTGCAAATCAGCCGATAGTTCGAATGTTAACTTTGCGTTTTGCTGATTTTTCAACCTAAACGTAATCGTATAATTTCTTGATAATTTACTACTATTAAATAAATCATTCCGGTCTAAAACGACAATTTTCCCATCTAAATCACTGTCATAAATAAGGCCTTCCATTACGGTTCTCATGTTTTCAAAGGCAGTGGGATCAAACATTCATTTTCTCCTTCTTTACTTTTTAAAAAGCGCAAGAAACTTCCCAATAGCAGCATACAAAAAAATAACGCAGCTACTATTGGCAACGAATACTTGCACTTGATTGCTAAATTTATCTTTATTTAAAATAGCCCTACTGCTTTCCCGTTCTCGTCTACATCCATTTTTAAGGCAGCGGGTTTTTTTGGTAATCCCGGCATTGTCATAACATCACCGGTAAGTGCCACGAGAAATCCTGCCCCGATAGAAGGCTTAAATTCACGAATCGTAATCGAAAATCCTTGTGGTCTGCCAATTAACGAAGGATCATCTGATAAAGAATATTGTGTCTTCGCCATACAAATTGGAAGATTAGCCCAGCCATATTTTTCAAAGTCTGCTATCTGTTTTTTTGCTTTAGAAGAATATTCAACACTTTTTGCTCCATAAATTTTCGATGCAATTGTATGTATTTTTTCTTCGATAGAAGCATCTAATGGATAAATATGTTCAAATTTTTGTTCCTTTTGCTCCAATATAGCTAACACTTTTTTGGCTAATTCGACACCTCCATCTCCACCATTTTCCCACACTTCTGTTAAGGCAACTGGAATTTGCGCTTGTTCACAAAGCTGTTTCAGTACCTCAATTTCCGCCTCTGTGTCTGTCACGAACTTATTAATCGCAACAACAAATGGTAAACCAAATTCTTGAATGCTCTCCACATGCTTTTGTAAATTTGCAAAGCCTGTTTTTAAAGCTTCAGTATTTTCTAAAGAGAGTTCTTGTTTTGCAACTCCTCCATGCATTTTTAATGCACGAATCGTTGCAACAATAACGACAATTTCTGGGTTTATCTCTTTATTTCTCGACTTAATATTCAAAAATTTCTCTGCACCTAAATCTGCTCCAAATCCTGCTTCTGTTACTACGTAATCGCCTAATTTAGCAGCTGTTGTTGTTGCGATGACACTATTACAACCATGGGCTATATTAGCAAATGGCCCCCCATGGATTATGGCTGGAGAATGTTCAATCGTTTGAACTAAATTTGGCTTTATCGCATCTTTCAACAATAAAGTAAGTGCCCCTTCTACTCCCAAATCACCAACAGTGACTGGCTCTTTATCTACATTATAGGCAACAACCATTTGGGATAATCGTTTCTTTAAATCGGTGATATCTGCTGCCAAACATAATACAGCCATAATTTCAGATGCGACTGTTATGTCAAATCCATCTTCTCTAGGTACTCCTTGTAAGGGACCTCCTAAGCCGATTACTACTTTTCTTAAGGCACGGTCATTTAAATCGACTGCTCTTTTCCATACAATTCTTCTTTGATCAATGCGGCATTCATTGCCTTGATGAATATGGTTATCAACTAATGCAGCCAAAGCATTATTAGCAGTGGTAATTGCATGAAGATCTCCAGTAAAGTGAAGGTTAATATCTTCCATAGGTAGCACTTGGGCATTTCCGCCGCCTGCCGCTCCTCCTTTTATGCCCATTGTGGGGCCTAAAGAGGGTTCTCTCATGGCAATGACTGCTTTTTTTTGCAATTTATTTAATGCGTCGCCTAAACCAACTGTCACAGTAGATTTCCCTTCCCCTGCAGGAGTTGGATTAATAGCCGTCACAAGAATTAATTTACCTGATTTATTTTTTTTCAAGTCAATCAAGGCTTGTGAGGATATTTTCGCTTTATATTTTCCGTATAATTCAATATCATCGTCAGATAGGCCAATTTTCTCGGCAATATGTATGATTGGTTTCATTACTGCTTGTTGAGCAATTTCGATGTCAGATTTCATTTCTTTCTTTACCTCCATGATTTTCCTCTGCAATTTTAACCTTCCATTTTATTGTACAATAAAAACCATGTTATAAGTACACGTTTCGACAAAATCACTTTCATGTATCAACTACCATGGCATTCCCTTAATAAAAGATTTTCGATATAAACATAGAAAATATGCTATCATTTAAAAAATTCCAAACATTATGATTGCGACATATTCAAATCAATTTTATAATAAGCTATGTTATCGGTTATAGAAAGTTCCTACCGTCAAACATATATAAACACCAAACATTTTATGTAACACTACTATTTCTACTATGGAAATACAAAATAAGATGATTATTAGGAGGAGACATACCTATATGCCAATAAAAATCCCTCATCTTTTGCCAGCACGAGAAATACTAGAAGATGAAAATATATTTATTATGGATGAAGGTCGGGCAAAAGCACAGGATATTCGCCCATTAAACATATTAATATTAAACTTAATGCCTGAAAAAGAAAAAACAGAGGTTCAAATATTGCGCTTGCTCGGAAATACGCCTTTACAAGTAAATATTTCCTTTTTAAGAACAGCTTCCTATGAATCAAAAAATACGAGTCCATATCATCTTGAACAATTTTATCGAAACTTTGAGGCAATAAAAACAAATAGATACGATGGTATGATTATCACAGGAGCTCCTGTAGAATTAATGAGTTTTGAAGAAGTCGATTATTGGGAAGAATTAACGAAAATTATGGAATGGTCAAAGACTAATGTTACTTCTACTCTCCATATTTGTTGGGGAGCCCAAGCAGCTCTTTATCACCATTTTGGAATAAATAAATATAAATTAGATCAAAAATGTTATGGAATTTATTCTCACTATGTTTTAAATCCATCTGATAAGCTAATGCGCGGCTTTGATGATAGCTTTTTAGCCCCTCATTCAAGACATACAAATGTATCGATACAAGAAATTAAAGAACATCCTGATTTAGAGCTATTATCTGCCTCAGAAGACGCTGGAGCTTTTATCGTTAGCGCAAATAGTGGCAAACAAATTATGGTGACTGGCCACTTAGAATATGATTCTGTTACATTAGCAGAGGAGTATAAAAGGGATAAAGAAAAAGGATTAAACATCCATCTTCCGCTGCATTATTTTCCAAATAACGATCCGAGTGTGCAGCCCTTAAATAGTTGGCGCTCACATGCCCATTTATTGTTTTCTAATTGGCTGAACTATTATGTCTACCAAGAAACACCTTACGAATGGAAATAAAATAGAGAGCTAGCTTAAGAAGATACAAAAAAAGCGAGGGTAGAAGTCGATTGACCCGCGAACCCCCTCGCTATTATGCCATTCCCAACCAATTTAGCCATTATTATTGCTACCACTTGTAAAATAAACTTCTTCATATGGTTGAATAACGACAAATCCCTCTCCTGCAAATTTCATCTGTATCGATTCTCCACTTCCTCTTCCGAAAAAGGTTTTAAGCGAAATATCTGTTACAAACTCTGGCTGCAAGTTTCCAGACCATGCAACAGTAGCATTCGGATCTGTAAAAACAGGGTTATGTGGAGTAACTCGTAGCGTAAGTGGTTCGTAATGAGATGTTATCGCAACCATTCCTCTTCCAGTTAGATTTATATTAAATAAACCACCAGAAAGCATGCCTGCAATTCTTCTCATTAGCTTGATATCCCATTTGATTGTTGGTTCAAAAGCGAGAAGATCATTACCGTTTACAAAAATGGAATCTCCATTTAAATGCAAAATAGAAATTTTCTTTCCTTGGTCTGCTAAATATAGCTTCCCACTCCCTTCTGCTTTCATTAATGAAGCGCCTTCTCCTGTAAGTGCTTTCTTAAACATCTTTCCTATACCATGCTCCAAAATCCCTTCCCGTGTAAATCGAATATTTCCACGATATGACACCATACTTCCAGCTTTCGCCCATATTTGACTCGCTAAATTTATTTCAAGCATTCTTTCTGTTTCTAACTCAAAAACTCCCTCATTCTTATCTTTTTGCTCTGTCTTTGCCAAGAATTCTTCTAATTCATATCTTCCCATGCTCTCACCTCTTCAATAAATTGTTAATTTAAGGATATCATCTAGTAAGTTGCATGAAAATATATAAATAGGGTAGAAATAAATATATTTACTACTGTAAATGTAAAATAAAGTATGATAATTCCCCTTACATTTGTAAATACTATTGTTTAGTAGAAGGATAAGATTTATCTATTTACTAGGAAGGAGCAAAGTAGAATGGAAAAAATTATCGCTGTTGAAAGAAATTATATGGGAGACATTATTAGTTTTAAAACTTCAAACGGAAGAGTTATTTCTTATCGTAAAGCATTGATGGATATTGAAACAGGTGTTATAGAGGGGGTAGAAATCACTGAAAATGTACAAGAGGAAGAGGATTTATCTTTTTCCATTATAGATAGCTTTGACAATTATCCATCTATCTTTTAACTGCTTTCAAAAAAAATAAGGGCAATTCTCTGTCGGCATCATGCTGCTTTAGCATATACCTAGAGAGAATTACCCTTTCTTTATTCTAGCGAATCATTTTTTTGCTGAATTATTTTTAATACTTTCGTATACTCTGGATTTTCCTCAAAAAATTGAACTAAATCACCAATTCGATCAATAGAATCCCAGCTTAAATGATGCTCTATTCCTTCCACATCTTCATAAATATTCTCTTCTTTTACTCCGATAATTCTAAGTAATTGCTCTAAGAGTTCATGTCTGTATACTAAGCGTTTACCGATTTTTTTTCCTTTTGGTGTTAAAACCAAGCCTCTATATTTTTCATAAACAAGATATTCATCCTTATCCAATTTCTGAACCATTTTTGTCACAGAGGAGGGATGTACAGATAAGCCTTCCGCAATATCTGATACTCTTGCATATCCTTTATCTTCAATTAGGTTGTAAATGCGTTCAATATAGTCTTCCATACTAGGTGTCGGCAATTCAACCCCTCCTTTACCAGGATTTCTCCTTTTTCTATTCTATTCGAAAATATTTATTTGCGTTTTTATCTATGTATGTACTGCCCATTAAAAAAGGACTCCCACTATTTGAATATCAAAAACTTTTATCGAACAAATATAAAGCAATTTTAGTGGAAAGAAATAGCCTTTAAAAAAGGCATGGATTAAAAGAACATTTCTTTAGCATTTTACTATAAAAAAAAAGGGGAAACAAGATTCTTTCAAACGTTAGATTTTTTATATAGCTGTCTTGCTTCCACTAATAGGATAAAAATTGCTTTATTCACCTATAGTATTACTGAGATAATTCGAGGAAAATCTATTCTGGGAATTCCATTTTCCAACTAAAATATTCATTATCTTGATTCTTCTCATATTTCATCATTGCATCAAATTTATTCCCTTTTTTACTCACTAAACCTTTAACAGGAGCTTTACCATTTTTCAGTAAATGTTTAACCATTGTTTTCGTCGGTTTTTTCTTCATAGTTGCAAGAAATTTATCATTCTTCCAAATGACGAATTTACAACCATTCTTCCAATTACTGCAGCCAAATCCTTTTTTTCCTTCCACTACAGAATGTCCACAAACAGGACATTTCCCCAACACTTCTGTCGTTTGTTTAACATATGTTACTTCTTGGATAATGACATCTGCTTCGTTTTTTATCGTTTCCACTGCGCTTGATGTGAAGTTACTGATCATTTGCAAAAATTGCTTTTTGCTAAATTGCCCTTTTTCCATATCATATAGATCTTTTTCTAGTTTCCCAGTAAAATCTAAATTAAATAGATCTTTAATGGGGAATGTATCAACTATTCTTCTTCCTAAATCAGTGCAGACTAAGTTCTTATTTTTTGCCTCAATATACCCTATATCCTTAAGCTTCTTTATTGTTTCTGCACGTGTTGCTGGCGTTCCTATACTAAAACCACTTAAGATGGTTAAAACATCTTCTTCATTTTCCGCATCAAAATTTTTTCCGCATGTTTCCATCAGCCTTAGTAATGTCTTTTCCGTATGCTCTTTTGGAGGCTGGGTAGTATGAGTTGTTGTTACTGCATCGCTAGTGAAAACCTCTTCTCCTACTTGTACCATTGGAAGCATAACATCTTTCGATTGAATTTTCTCTATCTTTTTCCAGCCTTCTACTAATTGAACCTTACCTTTCGTTATAAAGCTACCTTTAAGTTCTAGAAGATTTATACTTGTAATGATTTTTGTCTCTTCTACCTCAGCAACTGGCATAAACTGCATTAATAAACGATTTTTTATCGCCTCATATACTTGTTGTTCCTCTTGGCTTAATCGTTTAGGCAATACATACGTAGGAATAATTGCACTATGACTCTCTACTTTTTTATTATCGAAAATTCTTTTGGATGGAAAAAATTTAACTTCCTCTTTAAATGGTAAATCTGCCGCAAGAAGATTTACTACTTTTTCCGTTTTCGAAATAAGGCTTTCTTCTAAAGCAATGCTTGCTGTTCTCGGATACGTTATATATTTTTTTTCATACAGACTTTGTGCTACCTTCAATACTTTATCTGCTGTCCAACCTTTATATTTACTAGTTATATAGCCTTGAAGATTAGAAAGATTAAATAAAAACGGTGGATATTCCTTTTTCTTCTGCACCTTTTTATCTGCTATAATTGCGGTTTTCCCGTTAATCTGTTCCTCTAACTCTTTTAAATATTGTTCCGACTTAAACTTTTCTTCCCTATTTTCTATATAAGCACCTAAATAACTGCTTCCGTTTTCCGTTAAAAAGGTTGCTTGTAGTTTATAATAATTTTCTGGAACAAAGGTTTCAATTTCTTTATCACGATCATAAATGATCTTAAGCGTAGGTAGTAAGACTCTTCCGATATTTAAAGCCTTCCCTTTGCCCTTTTGATATTTTAAAGTGGCAACAGATGTTAAGTTAATCCCGATTAGCCAATCTGCCCATTGTCTGCTAACACCTGCATCTTGTAAGGGACGCAGTTCATTGTTGGAACGAAGGTTTTCTAATCCATTTAATACTTCTTTAGGCGTCCATTCATTCAATAATAAACGATAAACTTCCTTTTCGGTTTCGGTTCTTAAATTATAAATAATACTATCCCCAATAAGCTGTCCTTCTCGATCATAGTCACATGCGGAAATAATTGTATCTACATCTGATCTTTTCATCAGTCTGTGGATGATTTTAAGCTGTTTTTCGGCGCCACGATCTGGCTTATCTTTATTTTTAGAATCTGACTTCACTTTATATTGAAACTTACTTGGGATAAAAGGAAAGTTTTCTAGTTTCCACGTAGCCATTTTTTCATCATAATCTTTTGCATCATTTAATTGCAATAAATGTCCGAATGCCCATGTAACAATATAGCCATTTCCTTCAAAATAGCCATCTTGTCTATTTTTTATTTTTAATGCATCTGCAATATTTTTAGATACAGATGGTTTTTCCGCCAATATTAATTTCATCTATATCACCTTTTTTCATTTCTTACATTCATTAATATTTTTTATACAAGATAACATTATAATCGCAAAAAAGAGAAATGTATAGAAAGGGGTAAATTTATAAAAATGCAAATGGAGTAATTTAGAGATTTTTATTGACTTCATTATATATATTCATTTTTCTTACCTTTTACAACGAAGAGAATTAAAAAGAAGATAATGGTGTGGGGGAATGCTGAGCTATCAAATTACGCTCATTATTGTTTTTTTTCATGCTATACTAAATTAATTAGACGGAGACCATAACTGTATTAGAGTCCCCGTCCATTATAAAGTTTTAGAAGGAGCATAATGTTAATAGGCTACCTTTAAAGATTTTTTTATTTGTAAATACTGTTCTAATTCTTTTAAGACAAAAAAGACATGTGCTTGTTCCTCAAAAGAACGCCAATCATTCGGTAGTTTATCGTGTTTAATCATTTCCTCTAGTCGCTGAAGCTTACTTAAAAACAGTACAGCTGTATTACCTGAATGGACACATAAACTCAGTTCTTCTAAAAAGTCAGCTACAAGCTCTCTTTGATTATCAAGCGTTTCGACAGTTATAATCCGATCAAATAGCCTAGAAATGATTTCTAGTTGCTTTTCTCTAATCGTAAAATATTTATAATAATAATTTTCTTTTCTAGAAAAATGATTTTCGACATCACGATATGCAACGGATTTAGCAAATTGCACTTCATCAGATGCTTGTTTAAACTTTAATGCAAAATCTTCTTTCATTTCCTTTGTGCGAAGATACACAACCATATCCATCAAAAGAGCTTTAAAGTATTGCTCGATATCTTTTTGATGTACTTTCATTTCTTTATCGAGGCTTGGCATATAACTATTAACAAGTAATGCTGCACCAATTCCAATTATAATTAAGCCTAACTCATTAAATACAACCTGCCACGACATTTGATTGGTAGAATAAATATGAAGAATAATAACCGTACTTGTTACTACACCTTCATTTACCTTCAATAAAACCGTTGTTGGGATAAATAATAATAGTAACAGCCCAATAATATAGGGCTCAAAAGCAATTCCCTCAAAGAAAATATACGAAAATGGAATAGCAAGCATACATGCAATAAAACGCGAAAAGGCACTATGAAGTGATTTCTTTTTGGAATTTTGTACACACAGGATTGTTATTATCGCAGAAGATACATAGAAATCTAAGTGGAAAAACTGAGCAATAGATATACCTATGCTAACTGCCACTGCTGTTTTAAATGTACGATAACCAATTTTATACTTTTTTAATTTTTGCAAAGCTCTTTGCATTTGCATCATTAATCACAACCAGTAACTAGTAAATCATCCTGTAAAGAAGCTAGCCTCGTATTTATGGCAATTTTATCACCAGGCTTTACTAATAATTCCACAACAGATCCACTAAAAGGAACACTTACATCTTTTATTTCCCCTGCTAAAGTTCTAATAGTTAAAATCGTTTCCCACTCATAAAAATAAGCTTTTTCTTTCATTAGAATTTCATTTACAGTTCCTTCAAACGGGCTAAGTATCATCTGATTTTCTCTGGATATTTCATAATACGGACTTTGACTGCTCTTTACAATCGTTTCAATCATTTTAATAAATCTTCCCTTTTTATTTATAGTTTTTTACCTAATGACATTCGTTTATTTTTATCCAAAAATAAACTTTACTTAATTATTGTAATCATGTTAATAAAAACACATTTTGCCTTATAATTCAATAAGTTCGAGAATTATTTTTTCATAGGAAATTTTTGCAAGAAAAAATCCATAGAAAATCCCACTAGTATTCGTTTTTTCACGTTAAGAAATGAAAGCGGAATCAAGTCTGTTATATCAAAATTCACCTTCAATCACATGATAAAATAAATAAACTAGCTGGTTAGCTAGTTCACATAAAATACTTTTTTATCTTACTGTCTGTTTGGATATACCAATTTTCTTTTTCAATAATATTCGATACAGTTAAAATAAGAGATGGGATCTTTTCTACATTGAATACGATTAAGCCGATTTTTTTAACCATAATGACAAAGGACTCCCCATGTGAAAAAGTGGGTAACACATTCCCTAATTGAAGAATGCTTTTTACAACTGCCTCCTTGCTGCCATCCTCTAATACAGTATTCGGTGTAAATCGCAAAATCCAATTTTCATTTTCAATCGAAAATCGATACATTATAGCCACCTTCTTATTCTATTTCCTTTAAAAATAAAACTGCTACTTCATCATATGTTGAAAATGATTATTTATGAAATATTTTATCAAAGTCAAGAAATGATATAAATTGATGAAAAAGGAAAGGTCTCACACTTGAAGAAACTATTAATAATATTCCCGGTTTATTGTATCCGTTTTCTATCTGTTTTCAACCAAGTAAGCCTTTTCAAAATTTCGGTGAAGTTTTCAGAAAAAACGCTTAGAAACCTTGACTACATATAGGTTATCGTGTATATTATAGACATCATTTAACAAAATTCAGAATAATTATTTTCTATTATTATTTTGTTCTATGAAAATATTTATTTTATAGGCACCAATCATGTGTCTTGAAAGGCTTAGGAGGAAATTTAATATGCAAAACGGTAAAGTAAAATGGTTCAATAACGAAAAAGGATTTGGATTTATCGAAGTTGAAGGTGGAGACGATGTATTCGTACATTTCACTGCTATTCAAGGCGAAGGTTTCAAGTCATTAGAAGAAGGACAAGAAGTTTCTTTCGAAATCGTTGAAGGAAACCGCGGACCTCAAGCTGCTAATGTTGTTAAACTATAATTAATAAACAAATATATTAATAATAGTAGTCAGGGGATTTTTCTAGAAGTTTTCTTCTTGAGAAGTCCCCTTTATTTTTGCCCTTATTAATACAACTAGTTCTTTTCGAATCTTAATATAAGAGAAAAAGGTGGAAGTATGTTCCCCCTACTTCGCACCAGATAACTTTTCCCCGTATTCCTTTAGCTTATATCCCACCGTACACTGCGAAATACAGAAGCGGTGAGCTCCTCTTTTTCCTAACTCTAATTTATTTTGTCGATATAAAAAACAATCTTTGCAATAATCTTTCATTAACTCATCTGCTTCTTCAATCAGTTTCTTTCGTTCCAAGCTCCACCCCTCCTTTATTTATAACGATTATTAAATCAATTGCATTTTACTATAGATACGCTTTCCTTCTAGGCTTTGCGTTGCAAGCTTATCCGCTTCTTTATTTTCATTTCTTCCAATAGAAGTATATATCATATTTAAATGTAATTTTTTTATTTTAGCTTCAATTCGATCAAGCCATCTATTTAAGTCCTCTTCATAGCATGGCCATTCGCCTTCTAATTGCTTCAATACTACTTGTGAATCCCCTTTTACTTCACAAGTAACATCCCTTACCTCTAGTTCCTCCAAAAGATTTAAAGCGTGAAATAGAGCTGCGTATTCTGCTTCATTATTAGAAAGAATATCATGAAATAGTTCATTTGCCCGAACTCTAAATTTCTTTTTGCCCTGCTGAAAGAAAAGAACAACACCGATTCCTGCTGTTTTTGTTTCCTTGTGGTAGCCGCCATCAAAATATACCGTAAAATCATGTGGCTCCTCTTCCATTTCTTCATTCAATTTTCGTAATTCCTTTAAAGTCCAGCTTGTTCCTTTTTCATCATAAAAAATTAGATCCTTTGTATCATTTCGTTTCTCCAGTTCTTCCCCCATTTCAAGAGCAAGAGCTGATTGGATCCAATCAGAAGTAAAATGAATACCTTCCTTCTTTTTCTTCATCTGAAATGTATATTCCAATTTGTATTTCATAACGGTACAACCTTTCTATAAGTAAAGTAACTTTCGAAGCTTCGAGGTCTTATTGCTTAGTAGTTGGATAAAAAGCTACTCCTAAAGAAATTATAAAAAACATTACCATCACAACTTTTTTTCATTTATAATATTTTACATCGTTTCATTTATACATTGTACTTTTTACAGTAACCCTTGCTTGTCATTATATCATTTTTCAATTCATCAATAGGAGCCTATCTACTATTTATTAACTAGGTTACATATTTAATGATATATATACAGCTATTACGTTTTGTATGAAAACTAAATGTAAAATAACTAGTACAGTCATTGATTAATCATATCAAAATTTCAGGAGGTATCAAAATGATTGAAGTTTATATTGATGGCGCCAGTGCTGGAAATCCTGGTCCTAGTGGCGCTGGCATTTTTATAAAAGGGCATGGTTCTGCAGAAAGATACTCCTTCCCACTTGGGTTAATGAGTAATCATGAAGCAGAATATTATGCACTCATTAAAGCTTTAGAAATCTGCATTAATCAAAACTATCGCACAGTGAGCTTTCGTACAGATTCTGAATTAGTAAGTCGAGCTGTTGAAAAGGAATTCGCTAAAAATAAAAAATATGCTCCTCTCCTTGATCAAGCCTTAAAGCTTATAAGAGAATTGGATTTATTTTTTATTAAATGGATTCCAAGTAATGATAATAAAACAGCCGATGAATTAGCAAGACTTGCCATTAGAAAAAATAATTAAGGAAAGGAATCATCCGTTGAAAATACTTACTTCCCAAAGATTTGCAGATTTATCCCTTTTATTTGTTGCTCTAATATGGGGTTCGACCTTTGTAATCGTTCAAAATGCAATAGCTTTTTTACAACCACTTATCTTTAATGGGATTCGCTTTTTCCTAGCTGCTCTTTTTTTATTTCTATGGTTACTTCTATTTAAGCCTTCCCAACTGAAGCAAATAAATATACATTGTTTAAAAGCCGGAATTATTTTAGGTATTTGTTTATTTATCGGCTATGCTTTTCAAACAATTGGGCTTGTCTATACTACTAGCTCGAAAGCAGGTTTTATAACTGGACTAAGTGTTGTGCTTGTTCCTTTATTTATGTATCTTTTTATGAAACAAGCTTTATTGATCAACCATATTATTGGTGTTATTATTGCAACAATTGGCCTCTATCTCCTAACGATAAGCAATGTATTTTCTTTTAATATTGGTGACTTTTTTGTATTTATTTGTGCGATAGGCTTTGCATTGCAAATCATCTTAACAGGAAAATATAGCAAACAATATCCCACATTATTATTAACAATTATGCAACTTTTGACAGTTTCAATTCTTGGGTTTATTGGTAGCTTTTTATTTGAAAATCCAAAAGCTAATTTTAAAGTGAATATCCTTTTTCACAAAGAAGTAATAATTGCTTTACTCATAACTGCTATCCTTGCTACTGCTGTTGCATTTATAATCCAAACAAGCTTACAAAAATATACCAATTCTACTAGGGTTGCGTTGATTTTTGCAACCGAACCAGTATTTGCAGCAATGACTGCATACCTATTTAATAATGAACAGTTAACAGCTAGTGCTACGATTGGTTGTATGCTGATTTTATTAGGAATGGTTTTTTCCGAATTACCGAGGAAAACACTGCTTGCAGCATTTAAACGGGGTAGCTTTATTGAGAAATAATTAAATCATGTCCTTAGATTTACTGTACCTCTCCACATTAATGAAGAGGCTGGGACAAAACTAAATAACTAATCTTTAAAGACGAACAATCTTCAATTCAGCTCTTAAATAAAGCTACGTTATCTATGTTTTTAAATCTAGTTAAGTGTAAAAATTAAGTCGTTCCATTGCGCTACAGACGCACGATGCGCCGGGGAGGAAGCTGAGCCTCCTCGCTGCGTGGCCACTGAAAAAGTGAATTACCTGGTGAATCGGTAGTTACCAAACCATTCTAACATAGTGTAGGTTTTTGTTTTCCGAGGCTTACCGCACGACTCACCGGGGCGAGCGCCGAGCCGCTTCACAGCTCACGCTCCTGCAGGGTCTCGGACTTTCTCGCATCTCCCGTAGGAGTCGAGCGGACACCTCTCCAAACCAACTTATTATTCGCTTTCAAATAAATAAAACCTCATTTTATTTGGAGAACTAGACTTTTTCAGTGCCCTCCTCGCTGCGCTGCGGGGTCTAAAGCGTCTCTATTTCCCGCAGGAGTCGAGCGTCCTCCGCTCCATTCCACTTCGTTTTTAAACCTTTATCTAAAAAATCACGAACTATAATGTAAGTTAATCGCATTATAGTTCGTGTTTATTGTTGGTTGAAATACTTATGTCACAGCCTCTTTAGAAAAAACAAAAAACCACTCTATGTAAATACATTAAAGTGGAAATAAATGATTTCTTTTTATAAAGCTGATTGCTTCTTTTTTTGTTTTCAGTTCATTGTCTATAAACATCTCAAGCAAAGAAACAAAAAAGCTGCCATCAAATTTCTTTTGTATTTTTAAAGTACATTCAATTGCTGTTATTACAAGCTCATCTGTAGCATTTGTATATGCTTTGCCAAAATATATAAAACCTATTGCATCGTCACCGAAGGAAAAGCCTTTCCCATCTAAAAAAAGCAAATACTCCTCTACTGTTTTCAAACTTTGTGTACATTCCCCTCTATCCTTTTACCTACATGTTACTTTATATCACGACATATTTCTAGCTTTTTCAACACTTATTTTGCATTTTTAATGACCATTGTCACAATTTTTCTATTTTCTTCGATAACTTTGCAAAAAAAAGATAGAGAAGCAAAATGGGCTTGCCCCTCTATCAATTGTTAACGGCGTATAATGGTTTTTTTCTTCTTCGTACATAAATGTCCTAAGAAACCTATACAAACACCTAATAAGGCACCTCCAAATACCTCTTGTGGCTGGTGGCCTAGCATTTCCTTTAGTTTTTTTGGTTGTTGCTCTTTAAAGGCAATATTCTTATCTGTATTAATTTTATCTACTAGCTCTCCTAAATCATTTACCTTTAACGTTAATTCTCCTGTCTGTCTTCGAATTCCCTGTGCATCATACATGACAATTAATCCGAAAATAAGCGATAACGCAAAATCAATAGTTGGTAAACCTCGTTTTAATGCAATAAAAGTTGTTAGAGAAGAAACACCTGCTGAGTGGGAGCTTGGCATCCCTCCTGTTTGAAAAAATAAGCCTTTATCCCACTTTTTTGTTTTAAAAAAATGAATGGGGATTTTTAAAAATTGAGCCATTCCAATGCTTATTAAGGCAACATATATGCCCTTATTCATATCAATCACCTCTTTCAAATAGTCTCTTTATTTACGGATGATATTATTCTTATTTGCTCATACTAAAATTGATTTTTATTTCCACTATGACTTTAAGAGGTGATTGATATGAGTAATAAAAACCATACGAATAGAGGAAAAGCTGCTGGCGGGGTTAATCCACAAGGGTACGGTCAAGACGCTGATATAACGCCAGCTCCAAAAAGCAAATTAGAAAATGCCGCGAAAAAGAAGAATACAAAATAATGATATTTCATTAATTTTCGCTATTTAGCTGGGGCTTTAAAAAAAGCTCCAGCCAACTTGTATTATTCAGTCTTTATCTTGATTGATTTCTTTCATGAATTGGGCAAAAGTATCTATCCTTTTGTATATTTATTCTAAAGAATTTTCAACTCTACCCACATCTAATGAAGTTAAACATGATAAATACAAATAAAAACCCAAACGATTATACGAAACTTTTAAATAAGCATTTCGTTTGAATCGGTTGGGTTTAACTTTTGTTAGCATATTTGTTTCAGTCTCTGAGATATCTAGGCGTTTATCCTTCTAGTTTCGTATTCCAATGCAAATTTTGCGTAATATATAAAAAACCATTTCTTAAAATAAGGTGAGCTCTTCTTTCTTTTCTACATAATGATGAAATCTTTTAAATTCTAATTCCTCAAATTTCTTCATTGCGGTAGCTGGATTGATATTTAAATAGCTATCTTCTAGCATGCAACTTACTGGAACGTCGCATTTAATCTCTGCTAATTGTCTGCTTAAATGGAGCATTTCGAGGTCTGTTTCAATTTTCGTACGCTGACCCTTTGTAAGCAACGATAAATTAGCTAAAATCCCTTCTATATTCTGATGAACTTGGAGAAGCTTTAAGGCAGTTTTCTCACCTATCCCCTTTACGCCAGGATAGTTATCACTTGTATCTCCCATTAATCCCTTTAGATCGATCATTTGCTTTGGAGTAATCCCTTTTTCTTCTTGAAAATTTGCTGGTGTATAAACCATATAGTTACCATACCCTTTTTTTAATAACGCAACAGAAATATGATCATCCAGTAATTGCAGAATATCCTGATCTCCTGTTAAGATGGTAACATTTGCTTCACCTTTCATTTGTTTCGCAATTGTACCGATACAATCGTCAGCTTCAAATCCAGTTATCCCTATATTTGGAACATTAAAGCTTTCTACAACTTCTTTTACCAAATCAAATTGTGGAATTAATTCAACAGGGGCGTCTTGACGATTTGCTTTATAGGAAGGGTACATTTCTGTTCTAAATGTAGTACTTCCCATATCCCAGCAAACCGCAACATGTGAAGGGTTAAAATGTTCAATTGCTGTAAAAAAATGTTTTACAAAACCATGAATTGCATTTGTTGGAATTCCTTTTGAGTTAACCATATATTGACCTGTAACAGCTGTAGCAAAAAAAGCACGAAATAATAGCGCCATCCCATCTACGAGCATCAGGTTTGTCTGTTTGTCATTATTCAAATCGCATCTCTCCTTTATTTCCATTCGTTTATTATAACAGATTCTAAAATAGTTTTGGCTGGTAGCTTTTTCTTCTCCCTTTTTATTAGTTGGAATTTAACCTGATTGTACGTTTGTTGTAAAACGAAGTCTGAAAAATAATTATCTTCTAAAGAAAAAAACAGAGAACTAAAATTCCCCATTAGTTTCCTGTTCCTAACCCACTTATTTTAAGCTAAGTTCAAAACTACACTGTACTTCCTTTTCATGCCATCTATATTTGCCTCTACTTTTGTAAACTCTAAACTTACTGCCTCTCCTAATAATAGAATGCTTTGTTTCATTCTTCTATCTTGTTAGACAAACAGGTCTCAATTGGATTTTCATCATAAGAAATCCAATCACTGAAACTTCCAGGATAAAGCTTTACATTGTCTATTCCAGCCATTTTTAAGGAAATATAATTAGGAGTAGCAGTTATGCCAGAGCCACAATAAACAATATATTCATTTCTGGGGTCTAATGAGGAAAACCTTTCTCTTTGCTCATTAGTCGACAAAAAGAAGCCATTTTTTAATCCATCTGTCCATACAAAGTTTATTGCTCCAGGTATATGTCCACGTTTCTTATCAATCGGTTCTATCTCTCCTATATACCGTATGTGTTCTCTGGAATCAATAAGTACCTTATATTCCTCTTTTGCTCTTACTTGTGCTGACACTTCCTCATAAGTAGCAATCATATGTGTTTGAATTTCAGGAGAGAAAGTACTCTTTGTAAAAGTCGGGACATCCTTTGAAATTGGAAAATCCTTTTTTACCCATTCTTTATAGCCGCCATCCAAAATATATGTATGGGAATGTCCGATATAGTTTAATAACCACCAAAGTCTCCCAGAAAACGCCCCCTCCCCATTATCGTAGGCAATGACGATAGTTTCTTTACCAACACCTATATTTTCAAGTTTAGAAACAAATTCTTCTATGGCTGGTAATGGATGTCTGCCCCCGTGTTCACTTACTGGATTGGAGAGATCTTTATCTAAGTGAAAATAAACGCTATTTGGGATATGACCTTCTATATACCATTCGGTGCCAGCGTCAGGATTTTTTAAATCAAAGCGACAATCAATAATTCTAACAGAATCTTGTTCAAAATTTTCCTTTAGCCAATCAACACTTTTTACGATTTCCATCTTTATTCCTCCTCTTGTTATCCCTGTTAACCATTAATCAATAGCGGAAAATCTTGTTGATTCCTTAATAATCCACTCAAGTTTATCTAAATTCTCATGCTCTGTTAATAGTGCCGTTTTCCCATCATAATATTCGCCCACTTGTTCTTGTAAATTATCAAGCAGTGTATCAAAATGCTGTTCAAATAACTCTTTATAAAAAGTAAAGAAGGAGTGAATTTGCTCCTTAATAAAAATATTCCCGTGCTCATCCACTAATTGTTCTAATTCTATTCCCATATTCTTTCGTTCATTATTCTCAAAAAAACTTTTGGGATTTTTGTAATATTTTGTTCCAATTTTATTAAGCGCATTATCTAGTTGTTTGAAAGGAGCATGGTAAGTTAATTTTGTATCAATTGCATTTTCCATTTCTTCTTGCAAACGGATTTCGCCATTAATGGACTGAATGGAATGCTGAATTTCTTGATAGCCTTCTTTTCTTTGTTTATAAAATATTTGGTCCAGTCTTACATTTACTGCCCGCAATTCTTGTTCAAATTCAAAATTCAACTGTATTAAAAAGGAAGCAGTAGCAAGGGAAATTTCTCTTTTCTTATTATCCCCTCGTAAAATGGATGGATGATAGGCTTCCTTTATTAATTCCTGTAATCGAAACATGATTCTTTGCTTTAAATAATAAAGCTGTTCTTCAACTTCCATTTTAAATTTCGCTAATCTATCTTGAAACGTTATTGTTTCAAATTGTGAGAGTATATTCCGTTTTTCTTCCTCCATCCGAGAAAGCTCTTGTTCCGCTTCTTCCTTTTTTGCAAAAGCAGATTTAACTAGCTGCTTTAAAAGTTCAATTGTCCCTTCATATTCTTTTTTAGCAGATTGGAGCATCATTGCTAGCCATTCATATTCAATAAATTCATACATTTTAGCCTCTGCTCTTCCCATCCATTTCCCGTAAATTTCATGCTTATAATAAAGACTAGAAACAGGAAGAATTCGTGGAGAACGTATACCATATAATTGCAGTTGCTCTTGTAAATACTCCTCTACAGCTTCTTGCTCTTCTTCATCCTTCGCTAAATCTATTGCATTAATGACAAAAAATATTTTATCCTTTTCAAAAGCATCCTTTAATCTTCCAAGCTGTACTAAAAAAGCACGATCAGCTTTGGAAAATGCGTGATTATAGTAGCTGACATAAAAAATACAATCTGCTTTTTTCATAAATTCAAAGCTTAACTCCGTATGTCTGCTGTTAATTGAGTCTCCCCCTGGCGTATCAACGAGCGTAATTCCTTTTCTAGTAATACTACAATCAAAATAAACATCTATCGAAGCCACAAAACAAGAGGTTTCTTCTACTGCAACAAAATTCGAAAGCGCTTCTAATCCAACATTAATCTCGCTGCCCAATTGATCACGATGGGCAGAATATCCTTTTACAAAAGCTTGCAGATAGCGAAATTCATTCGCATATCTTTCTACAGGTTTAGCAGCTAGCTTTTTTATCAAATTTTGCGCTGATTCTAATGTACTTGCCTCTTCCTTCACTAACTGTAAATAGTCATTTATCTCTGTAAGCATTTCTGACTCTGTTTTCCATTTAACAATCACCGTTTTATGTGGATGGTCTTTATCTATTGGCAAAATTCGATTTATTGTTGCCGTAGTTGGATTGGGCGAAACGGGCAAAATCGGATAATCTAGTAAGGCATTGGCAAAGGAAGACTTCCCTGCACTAAAAGCACCAAATAAGCAAATAGTATATGTTCGATTTTCAATATTGGCGGCTTTAGTAAGCAAATTCTTTGCTATATGTGTAAATCCCTTTACCTGTTGCAGGTTATTACTTAAAAAACGTAATTGTTTAATTAGTAAATCTGTATCAAATTCATTTCTTTCTTCTCGTTTACTATCCTCAGTCAGATTTCTTTTCTTGTCTACGGCTCTTGCGTTTATGGATGATAATGTTTGGTAAGTAATTTCTTCTTTATCTGAATCTAGTAATCTTTGCAATAGACTCTCATCAACTGATTGTGTGACAAAGAGATGCTTTAGGTTCTCTCTCCAGTCTTGCCATTTAGTCTCTATCTCTTCCTTTTTTAGCTTACAGTCTACAAATCCTTGCCAGATTTTCTGTTCTTTCCTACGCTCTTCTTTTTCCGTATGTAATTGTCGCTGGCGCTCTTCTTTCCATTGAGTAAATAGTGTCGTGATTTCTTTCCTAAAAGACTGTTTCAAATCATTTTCAACAGTCTCACAATATACCAGAACATAGTTTTCAGAAAGCTGCGCATCCTTATTTACTAACTCTTTTAACCTATGCCTATGTAAAATAGAAGCAAGCCCTTTAATTTTCAGAAAATACTCTGACTTACCGTGTTTCTCAAAAAACTGCGATAATGGCGTTATTAATTGTATTTGAACAAGCTTTTCGAGCTCTGTGTAAAAAGCAAGTAGTCTTTCCTCTCTTTCTTTTTTTGTTTTGTTTTTGCTGCCAAATAATCCTATTTTAAAATTTTTCTGTTCTGTTTCCAAATATGACTTGGCTAATTCACGAAGATTGAATGGCATAATATACGCATTTTTAATAATCGAATGCCACTCGTTTTCTAAAGATACTACTGTTTCGCTTTCTTCCTCATCTATTGTTTGAAGTTCTTTTTTTATTGTACTTAAGGTTGATTCTAATGAATGATATTCTTCCTCCGTTAAACCTGCTAACTCCTCATCTATAGGAGCGATTCTTTCAGCATACTTTGTTTCGATAAAGGCATGATGATCTTTATATAGCTTTTGAAAGGATTCATCCATTGAAATAGGAAGAATGAACTCTTTTTCTTTCATTTTTTCAACAATATAACACTTTAACTCTTTCAACCCTTGATAGAAAAAATTCGTTTCGATTAAGGTAGTAAAGAAAATTTTTTCTGGCTTAATTCCATATGACAAAAAGGAGTCAGAAACACTTTGTTTAAAATGTTGAAATGAAATTTCTTCTTCTCGATGTTTATCCATTTGATTAACGATTAACACAAATTTTTTGCCTGAATCAACTAGCTGTTTCGTAAAATCAAAATTTATTTCGGACTGTACATGATTATAATCAACGACATAGAAAATAATATCTGCAAGATGAATGCTAGATTCCGTTGCTAATTGGTGGGCTTGATCTGTACTATCAATTCCTGGGGTATCCATTAAAATAGCATTCTCTAAAAGGAGTTCCGTATCCAATTGGACTTCTAATTCTTTTATTTCATCCACTCTTTCTGTTGCCTGTAAAACGCCTTTTATATCAAGAACCTCTTTATAAACATCTGCTTGGTTCGTGCAATATGAAACTTTTAACTGTTTGCTTCCTTTCTTCACGCGAAAAATATTAGCCGTTGTCGGAATGGGGCTTGTTGGTAAAACCTTTGTACCAACAAGTTTATTAATCATGCTTGATTTTCCAGCAGAATAATGTCCACAAAAAGTTGCAATAAATTCTTGTCTAGTTGCTTTTTTAATTAGTTCTTTCAATCTTTGCGCAGTTTGTTGATCACTATGTGCCAAAAAATATTGATAAAACGCTGTCCATTTATGTAAGGTGTCTGTATTCGTTGAAAGCATGGATAAACTCCTTTTCATCTATGTATTTCTTTTATTTTAACTATTTTCCACATAACAATAAAGTAAAATTAACTGAAAATTGAAAGCGACCTAAAAAAAGTGAATCTAACCATGTGTTACCTTTAGGGACAGTTACTCTCCAAACTCTCTTCTCCGCATTCTCAAATAACGTCTTACTGATATTAGAGAAATGAAAAAAACTGCTTTCTCTTGTTAGCCAATCCCTATGTAGGTAGGCAAGGGGGACAAGAAAAAGCAGTATTTCATTCATCATCATATGTAATTACTATTATTTAATATCTGTTGCTTTGGTTGTATGGTTTAAAACATACTTCATAACAAATAAATAACTGATAACCGTTAAGCCAATAGGAAAAGCTATCATTCGTTACACCTCATTTCCTTAATGAGAATAATTTTCTATCTCAATTACATATTATCATCAATGAAAATCATTTTCAATAAGAAAAATAGTTTTATTTTTCTGTCCTTTTAGCAAGGGAAATCCATATAAAACAAGTAGTTTAGGAAAAATGTACCATGTGGTATATCCTATTTTCTCAAAAAAATATAAACAAAATAGGTCTATTTTATGATAAGATGTTTTTATCTAGAGGATGGGGGAATAGTGTGTGTCATTAACTAAAAGTACAACTGAAATTTTAAACGGAACAATTGAAGCTGTAAAAGGTGTTATTCCCTGTGAACTACAAATTGAGAGGCCATCTGTAACTGTCTCACCATTTGTTTTAAAATCTTTAGGGGTATTAATTGGATTAACTGGAGATTTTCGTGGCAGAATCATTATAGATGGGGATAACCAAGTTTTTGGTAAGCTAGGCGAATCTATGTTTGGTATGTTTTTGGAAGGGGCTATGCTTGAATCATTCTCTGGTGAATTAGGGAATATGATTGCTGGTAATTTATCTACATTTGTGTCTCAAAATGGAATTGATATAGATATAACACCACCTACCGTTTTAGCAGGTGAAACAAAGTTATCTGGTTTTGAAAAAGCACTTAGCTTGCCTATTTCGCTCCAAAACATTGGCCAATTAACCATTGTTCTTATTTTAGAAATATAAAGTTCAACTTCAATCAATGTTTTATCTATCCACATTGATTGAAGCTGAACAATTCTACTTTCCGCTGAATTTTTCCCCGTTTAAAATTTTACTTTCTCACCCATTTGGTTAGGGAATTCAACTGATTTAACATGCAGAATTAACTCAAACAAAAAAATGATTTTTTCATCCTATTTTCCTCTACATTATTTTCTTATTATCTGTATGACTTTGTACTTCGATTTTAATTTTATTCTCCACCTTTTGCCCACAGCATTTGCAAATTGTCTTTTCATTATAGATGGTCAGGCAGTGACTACAATAATAATTCTCCATATTTATCACACCCACTTCTTTATAAACATATATTAGTATATTTATCATTCATGGAATATGTGCCGAAACTAGAAAAGATTAACCGATTTGTTATAATCGATTGAATTGCAATACTGCTGTAATATAGGGAGCCCTTTAAAATTACCCTCGCTTCATCATCGTTCAGTCAATAAGTGTTGATTATTGCTCTAACTGATATACGTCACTATATTTAGTGTAAAGATAATCAATTAGATATTGAGCATTTAGGCCCTCTCCAGTAACATCTTTCAATATTTCAAGTGGTTTTTTCATTTTTCCGTAGCGATGAATTTTTTCATTAAGCCATTCTTTTATAGGCAGTAATTGTCCTTGTTCTAATAAATTATCGAATTCAGGAAGGTCTTTTTGCATTACCTGTTTTAGTTGCGCTGCATACATATAACCAAGTGCATAGGAAGGGAAATAACCAAAGCTTCCTCCGGCCCAATGTACATCTTGAAGAACCCCTTCCCCATCATTTTCAGGAACCACTCCTAAATAGGACTGATATTTCTCATTCCAAATCTTTGGTAAATCCTTCACTTGTATATCACCATCAAATAAACCTTTCTCTATTTCATAACGAATCATGATATGTAGCGGATAGGTTAGTTCATCTGCTTCAATTCTAATTAAAGAAGGCTTCGATTCATTGATCACACGATAAAAATCTTCGACAGAAACTTGATCAAACTGACCGTTTGTATGGGATTTTAAGGTTTCATAATTATGTTTCCAGAAGGATAAATTTCTTCCGACAAAATTCTCATAAAATAGTGATTGAGATTCATGAATTCCCATCGAAGTTCCCGAACATAAAGGAGTTCCGATTAAATCTTTGGAAATATTTTGTTCATATAAAGCGTGACCAACTTCATGAATTGTTCCAAATACAGCTACTCTAAAGTCTGACTCATCATATTTCGTTGTTATACGAACATCACCTGGATTGATTCCTGTAGCAAATGGATGAACGGTTTGATCTAAACGTCCAGCATCAAAGTCATATCCTACTTGCTTCAACACTTCCAAACTAAATGCTTCTTGATCTTCTTTCGAAAATCGCTCATATAAGAACTCTGTAGATGGTTTATGACTTGATTCTGCAATTTTATGTACTAAAGGCACTATTTTCTCTCTCACATTAGAAAAGACTTCATCCAATATAGCGACTGTCATACCAGGCTCATACATATCTAATAAAACATCATATTTATTGTTTGTATGTCCCCAATACTCGATAAATTTCTTGTTCATTTCTACTAGTTTTTCTAAATACGGCTGAAAAAGTGCAAAGTCTGCTTTCTCCTTCGCTTCTTCCCAAACACTTTCTGCTTTTGATTGAAGCATAACATATTCCTTGTATTCTTGAGCTGGAATTTTTTTATTGCGATCAAAATCCTTTTTCATTTCCTCTACTGTCTTTCTTGTAATCGGGGATAATTCCTCTTGAACGATCTCTTCAGATAGAACAGTAAGATAGGATTCTAATTGTTCAGAAGTTGATAATTCGAATAATTCAGAAGATAACACTCCGATTACTTCTGTTCGTTGATTGACTCCCTTTTTTGGAGCACCTGTACGTAAATCCCAATAAATTAGAGCGAGCGCTTCATTGTATGCTCCTATCTTCTTCACATACTCCAAAAATTTTGTTTCCATCTCTTTTATATTAATAGACAATATACTCTCCTCTTTTCCATTTTAGTATTCTTTTATCATAACATACCTGTTGGAAAACTAGATATATTATGATATTGGAGTAAGTAAAAAAAATGTACTCGCTTATTTTGAAAAAAATGCCTCATTCGTTCATTCTGAGCTGCAACAAGCAACTATGTGTCCTATTTTTAAGACACACTAATAGAATGACTAATGAGACATTTATGATTAATTGCTTAATTTGGTGTTACAGGCAATGCCTTTAATACAGCATTTTGTACGAGCTCTGTTTCATCGCTATCCATACATAAATGAATGGAGCCCTTATCTTCATGTGTACGTATTAAACGACCAATGCCTTGACGTAGTCTTAAAATCATATAAGGTAAATCCACTTCTAAAAATGGATTTCCGACATTTTCTCGTTTACTTTTATACACTGGATCATTTGGAGGAAATGGCAAGGAATAGATAAACACATTTTCTAGAGATCTACCTGGCACATCTAACCCTTCCCATAAATTCACTGCACAAAGGATGGATTCTTCCTCATTTTGGAAGTTAGAAACAAGCGTACTGATTTCTCTTTCTCCTTCGAAATAGATTGGAAGCGAAAAGTCCTTTGGTAGATTTTCCTTAAAACTAGCCAAATCTTCTTTGCTATTAAAAAGAACCAATGAGCGTCCCTCTGCTTTTATCAACTCTTCATAACAATATTCCTGTTTTTCCATATTCATTTCTTTCTCAAATGACTTAATATGAACCTTCATCTGCTCATCGTAATCAAATGGAGAATCAGCAGAAAAAGAAAGATAATCAGATGCTCCGATACTTCTGGCCATATATTCAAATGATTTGTTTTCAGACAATGTTGCAGATGAAAAAATAATTGGTTTTTGTTGGCTAAATACTTCCTCTTGCATAATGTCTTGAACAAGTCTTGGCATAATTACAAGCGTTCTTTCCCCATTCATTTCTTCAAACCATGTAATTCCATTCATTTCCTTCAAAAATAAGCTTAAAGAATGAGATATCTGTTCTAAATACTCCTCAACAACTTTTAAGTCATATTCATTAATAACATACATTTCGCTTTCGAACACAAGCTCTTCCTCTAATTCCGAAATATATCCTGCTAATTTTCTTCCTGCTCGCATTACTTTGTCTGTTTTTTTAATTTCTTGTTTTTCAGAGCCTTCTGCTTTAAAGGAAGCATCTGTTAACTCTCTAAAAAACTGCTCATTCTGATAGATTGTTTCTTCAATAATATTTAATGTTTTTTCACGCACATCATTTGCCATCAATCTAGTTAATAGATTTTCCAAATTTTGTTCTGTTAAACGATAGGTTAACGCATTTTGTGCTGCATATTCTAGTAAGTGACCTTCATCAAAAACTACGCACGCACTATCAGGCAGTAATGGAAGCTGCCCTTCTCTTTTTCTCGATTCTTTTGTCCAAATATGTTCCATATAAAAATCATGGGAACATATGATTAAATCCTTGGCATTACGATAATAATCCCTGTGTAATGTCTGTCCACAACGGTGGCGTTTATCACATGTAAAACAATCTTGCATGGAATCCCATGCCACACCTTCCCAATCCTTATCATTTAGATCTGGGTAATCCTTTCTATCCCCATAAGGAGCAAAGGATTGCATAGAACCTGTTCCGTGAACGAATTCAGGAAGACTGTCATAAATAGAATTATAAGTATCTTCAAAAGTGATTTTTTGATCCAATTTTGTTAAGCATAAATACTGGTTGCGGGATTTTGCCAATCGCACATCAATATTTAATCCAAGAGCTTGCTCTAGCTTGGCAATATCGCCTTCTTTTTTCACAAGCTGTTCGATTAATGTTTCATCTGAACAAGCAATAATTGCAGGCTTGTTTACATATCGAGCATAACAAATGCTGTATAATAAATAGACAAATGTTTTTCCAGTACCGACACCTGCTTCTGCAAAAATCGTTTTTTTATCTTTAAATGCTTTTTCTAATTGATAAGCCATATAAACCTGTTCATCACGTAATTCATATCCTGCTTCTGGAAGAATGTCATAAAAGACGTCACCAATCCATTCTCCCAATTTTTCATAAAATGATTCTGTTTTTGCTACTTCAAATGGCATGCTATTTTGCATGATACCCCTCCGACTTTACGAATTGACTTCCTTTTTTCTCTCTTTGCTATATATAAAATTATCCTTATTTATTTCATAACGAATCCTTATCATAGACAATTTATAACTAATATTCAAGTGAAAAGAGGGTTGCCTTAAAATAATTTGGCACCCTCTCAAACATTTATGGCATTTTTAATTTGTTCTAAAGTAAAAAAATCAGAAAAGAAGAACCTTCAGAGCACCATTTCTCCTTCAGCCCCTATCTCTAGACAAGGAATAAGACATTGCTTGGTGAACTATTTGTTGGGCGTTAGACAGCTTTTGAATCACGCTTTCGTCTGCAACTCCTTCTCCAGCCATAAGATCGATAGAAGAATTCAATGCATCCATAATTTTTGTATAGTCTACTGTATTATCGTTCATAAATATTCCCTCCAGAAAAATACGTATAGAATAAATATATACGGATACAAAAAAAATATACTCATCGAATACAGTTAATCTGTTAAAGGAATTTTAATTTGTTAATCTCTTTTTCGCTTTCCCCAATACTGGTAATAATCTGTTCTGATGAAACCATTGAATAGTTTACGTTTCTTTGTTGCTTTTCTGCCGTAGTGTGTTTCAAACGCTTCATCACTTGTTAGCATATAAATAGACCATGTTTCAAGTGGAGCAAAAGCCTGTCCCATTTCTTGATACATTTTTTGAACAGATGGCTTATCCCCTAATCGTTCTCCATACGGCGGATTCCCCACAATAACACCATTTTCTTTCATTGTGGTAAAGTCTTTTACTTGCATTTGTTTAAAAGTAATTAAATCTCCTAGTCCTGCCTCAAATGCATTTTCTTGAGCTATTTTAATCATGCGATGATCAATATCTGATCCAAAGATTTCAAGTGGCTGGTCATATTTGGCAGTATCCTCTGCCTCTGTACGGACATCCTCCCATACTTTAGCTGGCATCCAATCCCAACTTTCTGAAATAAAGTCACGATTAAAACCTGGTGCGATATTTTGTCCAATTAAAGCAGCTTCAATAGGAATCGTTCCAGATCCACAAAAAGGGTCTACGAATGGTCGATCTGCTGTCCAATTTGTTAGTGAAATTAAAGCTGCAGCTAGGGTTTCTTTTAGTGGTGCTTCCCCTTGATCAGCTCGATAACCTCGTTTATGAAGACCTTGACCTGAAGTATCCATTGTTAATGTAACAATATCCTTAAGGATTGCTACTTCTATTTTAAATAAAGCTCCGTTTTCCTCTAGCCAGCCAGTTTTTTTATAATGTGAGCTTATACGATTAACGATAGCCTTTTTAACGATTGCTTGACAATCCGATACACTGAAAAGTTTTGATTTTACTGATTTACCTGAAACAGGGAATTGAGCATGAACAGGTAAATAATCCTCCCAACGAATCGCTTTCGTCTTTTCAAAAAGTTCATCAAATGTAGTTGCCTTAAATTCGGCCACTTTAATTTTTACACGATCTGCTGTACGAAGCCACATATTTGCTCTTGCAATTGCGGTTTCATCGCCTTTAAATAATACTTTCCCATTATCTACTGTACATTCATACCCTAACTCTCGTACTTCTTTCGCAACTACTGCTTCAAGCCCCATAGCAGCTGTTGCTATTAATTCAAAGTTTCGCATATTATCTCCTTCATTTCACTATAATTTCATCTTATGTATGTTGTTTATTTTTACTTTTATTTTGATACAAGAAATAGTCCATATAAAAAGGATGACCAGATTAAATGCATGACATACTGTTTTAAGCCAAAACGCTAACAGTTTATCAGACACTAATCTCCGTGTCACCCTTGTGATTTTATCTTCATTCTCATCATTAATCAACATAAACGCTTTATAAGCCATGTTCTGTTCCTCTGTACTCATACGACTTTAACATCTCGTACAAAGGCGGTAATCATCTATCTACAGAAATATAATTTCTGTCCTTCTCATCCGTTCATTTCCTCAGAGAAAGTTCCCCTACCATAATTTGGGTTTCTCGCTCGCGGGGTTTACCTCGTTCCACCCTTGTCATTTCTGACAAGGCTACGTCACTGTGGCACTTTCAAGGTATTCATGCCATATCCTAAGACTTAGGCATTTTCCCTGCCGTCAACATAAATATGCTGCCCTAGCTTATTTTTTAACTAGGCACGAACACTACAAGCATCGCAGCCTGTGCGAGCATGGACTTTCCTCTACAAACTAAGTTTGCAGCGATTACCAAAGCGTTTTATTGATACAATAGCTATTATAGTGGTTTTACCAAAGCATTGCAATGGTTATTATAGGTAATTCTTAATCTATTATGCAGCATGACCTGCATTTAGTAAATGTAACTCAATCGTAAAGCTTACTACCAAACACATGCTTTTCTAAATTAGATAATCTTTTTAAAATATCAAAGTTAGTTGTGCCTGCTGTAGTTGGAGGTGGTTGTCTGCGACTAGCATCCTCCACTTGCTTTTTTAAGCGTAAATTTTCTTGTTGAAGCTCTTCAATTTCTTGATGCAATGTTTCATAATCTTTAATAATTAAATCTAAAAACTTATCTACTTCTTCCGGCTTATATCCTCTTACACTAGTTTTGAACTCTTTTTCCAAAATATCTTTTGCTGTTAATTTCATTTTATCTGATAGCATTTATCGCTCACCTCAGTCGATTACCATTTATCTCAATATTTTTTCAAAAATACGCCATTTTGTCAATTAATTCTACTAATACTCTTCATTAAATCTTACTTCTTCCACAATATCTTGTAAATCTGAAAACTGGATTTTACGAATTTCAAAGGTGTTTTTTTCCTGATACATTTTAGCCAATTCGTACAAATATTTGGGACTACCAGGGTTCTCCTCATCATAAAACAGAAGAAGAGCATCACTTTTTTTCAGTAAAAATACATTCTTATCTCTTAATTGCTGTGGATTTTCATATGCTTTCTTGGATACTGAATCAACGAAATCAGCCTGAATCATAATTTCTTCATACCATTCTTTATTTATTTCTTTCCAATTTTGTTCCTGTCCAAGAAATGGAGTAATAATTCCTAGTTTTAAATCAGGATATTCTTCCATTTGCAAATCATAAACAACTTCAGCAGCCCAGAGCTCTGTACCAAGTTGACCACTAATTAATACCCATTCAAGTCCTTCTTCCAGCATTATTTGCAGGTTTTTCCTAATTGCTAATTTTATGTATTCTACAGCTAGTTCGTCTCGTTTAAATATTCCTATCTCAAAAGGCTTATAGCCAGAAATGACGGCTATTTTCATAATTGTACAAGTAACTCCTTCGTATTAACCATTATTACTTTAAAATATATCATAAATAGTTTTTCCCATAAAGAATTTATACCTCCTAAAAGAAGAAGAACACCGTTTTTAGCTCTGCTTCTTTGCTTGCTGATTTCATTATATGTTAAGTATTCGATAAAATGATCGAAAATAATCGTGATGAAAAAAGGATTTTTCCAGGCAATGTTATCTTTTTTCTCCCCTACTGATATTTACGGGAATCATTCTTTTCTTTTTGACTAATAATCTTCCCACCTTCCTTCCGCCACTACTCCTAGTAAAAAGTAAGTTTAAGTGTGGGTTTTAAAATAACTTTTCTATAAATAGAAACAAGGATCTCAAACAAAGATCCTTGTTTTAGCTTACTTATCTTTTTCTAAATGGGAATCCACCAGGCATACCAGTTTGAGCCGGGAACATTTGACCAGTTGCTGTAAATGGAGTTCCTCCAGTTGTTGGCATAGCTGGAGTTGCTGGTGCCATTGGTGCCATTGGAGCTGAACCCATATTAGCTTGAGTATTAGTTACCACATTCTCAACAGATTGAGTGTGTGGGAAGAAATGTTGATGCTCATAGTTCACATGGTTTACAGTAGTAGTATGTGTTGGATGAATATGTGGCACAATATTATTAGAAAAAGTGTTATTCACACAACATTTTGTTGGATGTACTACTGCAGGTAAAATGTTATTTGGTTTACAATGCATAAGAAAATCTCCTCTCAAAAATTAGTTATCTTACACTAACAATTTATGTAGAAAGGGATAATCTTGTACTAATACAAACACCTATTTTGCCGAGAGAACTTTTTACTGCATCATTAATCACCATAATTCCCAATATTATTTGAGTCATTATAATTTTATAAAAGGGCATAGAAGCTGTCTTTTAGTGTTGTAAATAAGATGATGGTTAAACAAATAAGAACAAAAAACATACACATAACCACTTTATACAAGTTCGTTCACTCCAAATTAGTATTTCATCTATGCTAATTTGTATTTTCTATGAAATTATATTGTTGTTAAATTACACTAGTGTTGCGTAAATAGTGTCATAATTTTCAGTTTAATTGTTCACTCTACTTAGAGCCAAAAAAGTAATTACCTTTCTAAAGGCGGCTCCTGTCCATTTGGAAATTTATTTACAATTAGACCTGTGCAACGACAACAATTTGTTGATTAAGGAATGGCTTTTCCTTCAATTTTGCGAAGCCAGACATGTGCTGGTTTCCACAATGCTGCCCTTAAATAACGGCTAATTTGCAAGGTTTTCCGCTTA
>NZ_CATNHG010000110.1:0-31223 GCF_950097965.1 Bacillus sp. T2.9-1 | reverse complement strand
AGTATACCTCTAATAATGGATCTCCCCGCAATAGAAGCATCAATCCCCCATACGGATGGAAAGGGGATACTAACTTTGGCTGTCTTTGGAATTTTCAAAATTAACCTCTCCTTGATTATTTTATGTATGGATTGAGTTGTATTTAATCATAATCCTGTAGTAATGATACAGTATATGCACAGAGAATCACTTAGGTGTTTTGTTAAGAAAGAAGCATCAATAATCAATCAGCCTACTGTCTAGATGAACAAGAGTTTGCCTGACCCACGAAAAATATGGAACATTAATTGCTGCTCATACATATGGTCTCGCATTTGGAAAATTTCTTAGCTTTAAAATAAATCATCTGATTCAATGAAATGTAATGCCTATCATCACCTATTTTTATATGTATCTCAGACGAATTCCTATACCTCCGTTACTCTTCGATCATATTTTATTTGTACGAGGTGGTGTAAAATGTTTAAATTATATTTAGATCCTGGTCACGGGAGAATGGACCCAGGAGCTATTGGCAATGGGATGCAGGAAAAAGAAATTACCTTAAATATTTCCCATAGCATCCGAAATCTCTTGGAAAACCATTATGAAGGCCTGCAAATTAAAATGAGTAGAACAGCAGATATTACGCGCAGCTTGAAAGAACGTACAGATGATGCGAATGCTTTCGGTACGGGGGCCAAAGGATGGATTTGTGGAAGAAGTGGGAGTCAATGTGGCGTTAATTCGGAAACGAATCAAATCAACCAGCATGGTTTATGAAACGAAAAAAGTAGGCGTTCGCACGAAAACAACCGTTGCAATTCTTTACATGCGTGACATTGTTGATCCTAAGATTGTTCAAGATGTAAAGAATAAATTAGATGATCTTCACATTGACAGAGCGTTTAGCGCCACTCAGCTAGAAGAATTAATGGAACCGACAAAAGCATTGTTTCCTTTGATGGGGTATACAGGCAGAGCAGACTTTACCGTGAACTGTATGCTCAATGGGCGTGTAGCGTTGATTGTGGATGGTACACCGGCTGCGTTGATTGCGCCTGCCAATTTATTTTTGCTTGTGAAAGCACCCGAAGATATCCACTTTACTGCTTTGGCAGCTACATTTGGTCAAACGCTTCGTTTACTTGGCTTGTCCGTATCGCTACTGCTTCCTGCATTTTTTGTTGCCATTCTTTCCTATCATCAAGATCAGCTGCCCTATTATCTACTTGCCACTTTGGGGATTAACCCGTTGGGAATCCCTTTTGATGTGGCAGTTGAAATGTTTATTGCACTTCTCTTCTTAGAAATCCTGCGGGAAGCTGGTATCCGATTGCCTTCTGCGGTCGGCTCCACGGTAACGGTTGTAGGAGGACTTATCCTGGGGGATGCGGCCATTCGTGCTGGATTCTTATCCCCAGGTATCGTTGTCATCGGAGCAATTACACAAATCTTTGGTTCAACTTTATCGAGCCTATCATTGGCTGGAACGATTAGTACCTTACGCTTTTTTCTTTTCATTCTGTCTGCCACGCTTGGCATTTATGGCTTCTTTCTTGGATTATTTATTGTGCTCAGCCATTTAGCCTCATTGCGTTCATGCGGCTTGCCTTACTTGGCCCCAATATCACCTCCATTTAAAGACTTGGCCAACGCTTTGTTTCGATTACCTTGGCCATGGCGAAACACTCGACCGGACATGTTGAAGACACGAGATTCTACAAGGCAAGGGGACAGGCATAAATGAGGAGATATAAAAGTATGGTTTCACTTTTCCTTCTTCTCACCCTTACCGGTTGCTGGAGCAGATATGAAGTGCAAAACATGAACTATGCTACGGCTGTTGGAATAGACTATGTCGATGGCCAATACACCTTGTATGTGCAATTGCTTGATTTCTCGACAGTGGCCAAGCTGGAGGGACAGCAAAAAGCGGAGCAGCCCCCGGTTTGGGTGGGCAAGGGCGAAGGTTCCTCGTTTACGGAGGCGGCAAATGATTTGTACAGTACATCACAACAACGCTTAAACTTGGGACAAATCTCTGCCATTTTGTTCAGCGAGAGATTGATGAAGGAAAACAAAGTCGGAGAAGTGCTGGAATTGATCAACCGTTATCGTGAAATAAGGTACTTGGCCTGGCTGTTTAGCACAAGAGAGCCTCCTGAAGAAATCTTGCTGGTAACCCCATTTTTTAGATTATCGCCAAATGCATCCATTCTTCACAATCCCGAGCAAAATTTCAGACAGCGTTCTATCCTTGCTCCGGTCCGCCTGCAACAATTTGTACTGGACTAAAACGAAAAGGCCAGAACCAGTTATATACCGGAATTATCGCTTCGCAAAGGTCAATGGCAGGAAAGTAATAAACCAAAAGAGCTGCTTAGATATTCTGGCATACATGTATATGATCTACACAATTATTATGGACGAATGGATCTTAAGGATTTGTCGGGAATGCCCTGGCTAAGTACTCACACGATCCGAGTACCTCTTGATTTGTTTGCCGAAGAAAAGCTTGCGGCTGTTCTTGTCGCAGAAAAACCCAAATATGAAGTGACTCCTATTGTGAAATTGAACAAGGCGTATTTCGATATTTCAGTAAAAGTGAAGGCAGGGATCAATGAATTGCATACGGACCTTACCGAAAAGGAACTCACACAAATGGCTCAGGAAAAAATAGAGGAGCAAATCCGCAAAACGTATCAAACTGCTTTTAAAGAGGGTATAGATATTTACAATTTGGGCGAATCTTTGTATCGCAAACATCCACATCAATGGAAGAGCATTGCCACAGGAAAACAGCAACTCGTTTTAAACCAAGATTCCCTGCGCCATGTAAAGGTTGAGGTGAATAATGTTTACCCTGGAAGATATAAATTACATGAACATGGTGAATCCACCTCGTGATTCTGGCAAGTGAAATTATTAACTCACCTTGCTTCTTCTGCTTAGCGTTGGGGAAGCAAGGTTTTTGTTTCCCAAAAATAGTTTAACGTTGTAAATCCGCATTTTCCTGACGGAACCCCTTCAGGTTTTTATCAAGTTCCTCAGCTTACCTGCTCTTTATCTGTTTGTTAAGAACGTTTTAAAAATGCCTGTATACTTTTAACACCGGCCTTGTTTGCAAAGGAAAATTATACTTGCAGAATGCAACATATTTATCCGTTTGGAAAGAAAACAAAATTTATTTTGTTAAATGAGACAAATGCCTAGTCTAGGGACATAAGTGAAACATACCATAGAATTGTAAATTGGTTTTAAAAGGTATTTAACCTCATTTAACACGCGATATTGCTTCTTTTTTTAGAAGTGAAAAAATTTAAAAAGGGTGATAAAAAAATGGAAGCCCAAACGGAAAACTATAAATATTTATTGGGATGGTGTACCGACATTTATGTTCATTGGGAAAGTGTGAAACCGAAGTTCTCAAAACTCTTTGACTTAAGAACTTTAGAGGAATGGGAAGAGACATGGCGTAATTTAATGAGTAAATTACAAAAAAATTTAACAGTAGACTCTGAGGACTTTGAGACAGCTACAAGTCTGTATGAACAGTGGGAGGTGCTATACAAAGAAGCACATCCAAATCTAGAGGGTAATGAATCCGATGAGAGAGAAAATTCGGATCAGGATTTGAAAAGTGAAACATTAATGGCAATAAAGCCTTTTGTTGATTATGGTCTAAAAGAAGTTGCTCTTACTTCCTATGAACATGCGCTAACTGAAATTGCCGCAATGGCCTACCTTCTGGGAAAAGGCTTTGATCAACAAACAGCTTATAAAACCGTTGAATCTTGGGAAGTAAATGAAATGTTCGAAACCGAATATGGAAGATTCAAAATGAATAAATATTAAAATAATTTATTAGACTTTCTTTCTTTTTTTAACACTCTGATGTATAGATAGAAATTAAACTTTAAACTCTTGTATTTATGATTATTACGAAACGAGGAATCAACTTTTGCAAACTGCACAGAAACTCATGGTTAGTATACCTTTTCCATCAAAATGGGGTATTTCGGCTTCTATAGCCGGTCGACCCATTATTTGGGGAGTACTCATCATTAATTCTATTACAGGTAATAATAAAGTATCTGGTACAATTAATTTTCGTGGTACACCTATTCAAATTAATGGGTATTGGGAAGAAAACACCAAACAAATAAGTTTTGATTCACCATATGCCTCATTTTTTGGTAACTTAACTATATTTGATGATCCCTCGATTAGAATTCGTCATTTCGTTTTAAGTGGACGGTTTATTATGAAACCTCCCTCTTTGCTTGCAGGTGAGTACGGAACTTGGATTGCTACAACTGATACAACACTCACTGAACCTCCTATATATCAGAACGGCGTTCCTCCTGCCGGAGTCTTTTTAACATCAGATATCCTGTACTAAATCACTACCCTCCCGTTACACTATGGTAAGATATCTTTATATATATCACATATATTAGGCGCACTAGTCCGTTAATCCACTTGAATAAATTATTTTTGTGTCACCCCGAATAATACTCTTTTTTTAGATTATGGTAATGGTTTCACATCAACCGGTTTTTAAATAGTATTTAGGAATGGATTCATTTTGACAATCGATTGTCCCCTTATCCATAAAGCCGATTATTTCTCGTTAGTTGAGGAAAAATCGGCTTTATTCATGACGAATTATGCTTAGCGTATGTTTTAAGCGCTTTTTGTTAGTGGGATCCCTTATATATAAAATAGCCTTATAATCAAAACGGTTGCTATATTTCATTGCTAAAAACTTTTATTGATTCCAAATTCTCTTTAAATCTAATAGAACGAATACCTTATTCCCATGTATCTCCCTATGTATGATAGGATTTGAAAAGCATTGATCTAAACTTAACCCTTCTTTTTTATGCCTAGCTCTTATAAAGTCTTCGGGTAATCGCATAACACTTGCTCCTTTTATATTTTTTATAAAATAACTCTTGGTAAGAAAGCTTAGTTTTTATTCGCTCTCTGTAATATACCAAGAATGTTGCGACATAAAGCTTAGAATTGTAATTTTTACGAACGTGTGCTTCAGTTATTTTTTTTTATGAGACTGGGCTTGTTTGTTTTGTTGTCTTACTTGTTGTTCATTATTTTTGCTTGTAAACTCATTTCCTTATTGATTTTGTGCTCCTTGCGTACTGCCTTGGGAAGCTTGGCTTCCATCTTGGGCTTATTGCGGTTCTTCTTGTTCGATTTGTTGAACGCGTGGTTCAACGCTGTGTAGAACGGATTGAGTTTGTAGCCTCTTGGTAAAGCTGCTTAGCTTGTTGATTGCAAATGTTTCGAAGCTAGCCCTGTCTTTGCGTCATTTTTTACTGTTATAAATAACGCCGCCTTTAATTTTTACTTTATTAGAATGATGTATAAGAATATTTTTTATAACTTCCAATTTTATCCTGATTTTAAATGACCAAAAACCCACAGTTATGTAATTATATGCCCAATAAGAGAGAACGTGTCGATTTATTTTTTAGAATCAAGAACTCTATCCCCAACATGAGAAGCGTCCACAATCCGATGGCATATAAAAAGTGAAAAATCCCTACCTTATTTTCATAAATGGTATTTCCTAAAAAATCTCCAAGCACTAATACAAAACCTAAGTGAAACGGGGTTAACTAAGAGATTGATGTTCTACCGGTTATGATAATGATAAAAAATAAGGTGACAAAACCTACTATGACTTTGATTGTCAGTAAACCCAAAAAAACTTCACCCAAAATATATTCCTCCATTTTATATTTCACTCGATTTCAAAAATCCTCATGTTTTAAAATATTTATATTACAACATGTTAATTAAAATCAGAAAGATAAATAATACCGGTTTTTTCAACTTATAATAATGGAGAAAGCACGCGAGCACCCATTGCTTTTATAGGCATTATTTTGTTATACCAAGTGATGCCTGCAACACCTTCATGGTTGTTTGTTTCCGATGCAATGATTCCTGCTACATGGGTGCCATGCCCGTTGTCATCATCAGGGAAATTATTATTCAACAGTACATTATAACCATTTGTAATTCGTCTTCTCAAATCAGGATGGTCCAGAGATTGAGTCAAGTTTTTGTGGGAGTTTTTTATAGCTCCCTTTTTATAAAGTAAAACTTCTAATTTTGTATCCGTTTTCTAAATGTTTTCTTTTATCAAAATTTCGTTTTTTTCTTTTTTAAAAACCTTTTAATCCCTGTAAGGCAAAGTGAACGGGTTTTCCAATCACCTGATTTAAGTATGGCATGTTCTGACGTACGGTTTCTGTCACTAATTTTGTGGATATTTTTCTTTTCGGTCGATGCTCTTTCTTTGATTTTTCCGTGGCTTTTTCCCATTTTCCATATATCGTTTGGATAGATAGATCATCCTTCAACCCAATCCACAAACGTGCCATGCTCATGACGCCTTTTTTGCTCCATGCTCTTCTATTTTTTAATCGTTTGGCTAATTGATTCATCATTGCTTCTGCACTTCCCATTGGTCGATACGCTGTCGTGTCCACGCCTTTCTCCTGTAACCAACTACGATAATCTTTTATGGTTTCCTGATGATGCGTTAAAAAGGCGAGGAAATGCGCTAGTTTTTCTTCTTCTTCTGGTGTATCCATTGTTCCTACTGCACTATTCAACTCTAGAAGTAATGTTTCTACCTGGTAGTTTTTTAACGCTCTTCTCATGTAGCGGAATCGGGGATGGCTCTTCATTAGCTGTTTCATCGAACGAGCGACATGAAAACGATCCATAGTGAAAAAGGCCCGTTCCCGAAAATACTCCCGACATGCCGTTATCCAGCCTGCTCCATCGCCATTAATAATAAGCAAGGTTTGGGTTGGATCATACGCATAATGATTCTGTAAGAATGTTTCAAAAGCTTCCCAAAAGGGTTCTTTTCCTTCATAGAGAAAATGCCTTTTATTTCGGAGCCTGACTCGCTTTCCGTTTTCTTTCCATCCCTCATGTACAGCGGCGAATTTCAACTCCCATCCACGCTTTTTCTTTTCTTGACTCTTCACATATAATCCATCTACTTCGACAAACAATACCTTTTGAAAAGGGCGTTTTTCCTTAGCGGGAAGTACGCTTGTATGAAGAAGATGTTGCCGTAATGCTTCATGGCTCATCGCCGAATAGCCTAAAAATTGTTCGAACGTTTCCACCGCCTTTCGATAGGAGGAGCCATTCGTCGCTAGTTCTAACCCCCATTCTTCTAGTAGTGGACTAAATCCCTTATTCCCCTGAAACTGTAAATAGTGATCTAATAGACAAATATATTTTTTGGTCACACGATCGAAATAATAATTACGCTTCAGCTCCACTGCTCCAAACGCTGTATCTACTCGTATTTCTCGTTTATCTCGTAAAGCAAATCTTCTTTTGTCTCGTTGCTGAGCAATCTCTAGATCCCAATTTTCTAATGTTTGAACAAGGATTTCTTGAAAGGTCATTTGTAGTGTTCGAAATAAAGTTTTTTCCAATTCTTTTAATGATGGTAATTTTATGTTACATTCATTCATGAGAGCCTCTCCTTTTCGTAGTGTTCTAGGCAAACTCTACTTTACAAAAGGAAGCTCTCTTTTTTAATACTTAATTTTTTCCAGCTACCGCGCTTTCGCTTGGTGGCCTTTTTGTCTAGTTGGGGGACTCGTCCCCCAACTAGACAAAAAGGATATTTATTCTCCCACAAACATTTTACTCATACTCACTTCAAAATGTAAAATACTGGAGAGAACATCCGGCAAGATTTGCTTTATGGTACTTTAATCCTAGCGGAGCTTGTCCTCCAACATGGTATGACCAACCTTTTACCGGGCAATTTAAACAACACTGTTTTTATGAACCAAAGGCAGGAACATGTGAAAGTGTATATATAGGATGAGAACTTATGAATAAGCTAAAAACATGCATGGCTTAATTTTGCATCTTTTTAGCTTTTTTTATTGGAATATATGACTAAACACATATTGGTAGTTGCAAAAAATTTTCTGTAGATTGGGCGGTCCTTAATACAGCGAATAAGCTTCACAAAATACAGGAAAACATACAATACTTTAGAGATTTATTAAATATAAGGTGGTTATGTTTGAATGTCTAATCATGAAGTTTATCCTGCTATAAACGCTAATCAACAATTAGAGAGACAATTTCTGAATTTCCTTATTCCATCTCCTCCAGGACCTGGATTTGGAGGAGCTCCAGCTTTTCCTGGTATTCCAGGACCTGGATTTCAGCCTTCCCAAGCTCCAACGGCTCCTCCTCCACCATTTACTCCTCAACAAGCCGTTGCTTCACCGTTTGCTATTGATCCAGGTGCAATTAGCTTATGTATGTTTCGTAATACCTTTATTTGGCTAAGTAATGGTCAAGGATTTTGGGTTTATCCTATTATAATAGGTCCTAGATCTGTCGCTGGCTTCAGATGGAATGGAAGATTTTGGGTTATATTTGGTATTGACACAAGAAGAATTGTTTCGTTTACATGTTTCTAAATAACATTTTTTAGGTGATGCTTGAAAGAAGTATCACCTTATTTTTATTTAGGATTTATTTTTCATTAAATAAAATAGAATGAATATAGCAAAAATTAATGGAAGAATTTACTTCATTTAAATCTAAAACTGCAATTTGCCACTCAATATGCAATTACCATTACATTTTTAAGAGGTAAAGAGAATACCTTAGATTTATACCCACCAGAAGAAAAAAAGTGTGAATGGAGGAGCAAATGATACAAATAGCAGGAACAACCTTTCAACCTCAAGATAATTGGCCATTGGAGCACATGGAAAAAGCTATCTTGCAGTATATGCATGATGATCATAACATCTTTTCTTATCCTTCTTTAGAGGAGTTGCAGTTCGAAATTAGAATGCGCAAAAATATCATTAATGGAGCAAAAGAAATGAATGAAACTGAGGCTCAGTTTACAATTTTCGAGCAAGCACGGTGCAATCCTGCTTATTGGCAATTAACGATAGCTGGTGGGTTTTTGCTGAGATCAGATGTGCAACCATCTGATGCCATTATGGATATTTATAAGAACAGTTCGCTATATGCGTTTGAATGCGCAACTGCTTCTGTCATAGTTTATTACTATGCTACATTACAGACTATCGGTAAAAATTTATTCAATGCTTATTTTCAAAATCTTTATCTTTACAGTTGGCATGTGGATACTGACCTCGGTCTAGTTACGTTTCATTCAAGTAGTTTTTTACCTGGTGACATTGTTTACTTTGAAAATCCAGACTTTGATTTAACAACACCTTGGTTTAGAGGATTAAATGCTATTATGCTTGAAGATGGGAGATTTTTCGGGCATGGCTTTTCCATAAAGACGAATCAAGAAATCACTCAGGTACTTAATAAAAGGAGAATACCGGGAAGTAATCGTTCTGCTGTCCTGACAAGTTTGGTGACAAGACCATCATTTACCAAATTATCAAGATTAGCAAAAGGGCAAACGAGAAGTATTGCTTTCAAACCCCAACTACCCGTTGTGCATCATAATTACAGTTCCATATCCACTCAAAGATATCAGAAATATCTACTACATTTGGGATATCTGTTCAAAGGCTGATTCAGTTTTTCAATTCCGTAAATATCATGTTCATGAATGGGTACATACCCATTTTTTAATAGACGGGCTCCATTTTCATTTTTGAGAGTATCATGTAGTGATAACCTAACTATAAGAAAGGATGAATGAAAATGTATGCTAACGTAAATGCATCTCCAACTCAAGGTGCGAATGTTCCACCTCAGCCTAACACGTCGCCTGCTTTTTTTATGAATGCTCCATCTTTCCCTACCTACACAGCACCTGCTTACAGTTATTGTGGGCCAACATATCAAAAGAATGACTTTGTTTTAGTTGTCGTGTTGTTTATTTTATTAATCATTGTGGGAGCTTGTATTTGTTAATAATGTCTCCGTGTTATATTCACAATTTAAGCAGTTTTATCCCTAATAAATTCACATAAACAATATTAAATTTTTTTGAAACGAACTAGATAGACGATGCTAACAATCGCTAACATCGTCTTTATTTATGTAAATAAACAGGAAATTGACTATAAAAAAAGTTGACACTAAAGAATGAATAAATGTCATTTTAACGATTATACGTTTGGATATAAACGAGTATGCGCCTTCCTTAACAACGGAGGGCTTTTTTCTGTCTACAAGTAACTTCTTTTTAATGTCATCCGAACATGATATATTTAAGTCGTTATTGGAGTGTTCTTGTGAATGAATTACTACAAGGAATTTTGGGAAAATCTTTGAATAGTAGGGAAACAAGGAACATTTCAAAAATATTTATTGACTATCCCCTTGGGTGTCAGATTAAGCTTATTTTGAGAGGTGATAGTATGTTAATTAATGAAGCAAGTAAATTATCAAATTTGACTAAAAAAGCTATTGAATATTATATAGAACAAAAATTGATATGTCCTAAAATATTGGATAATGGTTACCGTGATTTTAATGAAAATGATCTAAATTGTTTAAGGAAAATTTATGTTTTACGAAAACTGGGGCTTAGCACATTAGAAATTAAGTTAGTCCTTGCCGATAAAACAAATAACACATTACAAAAGATATCCGTACAGAAAGAAATAGCTATACAGAGGGATCAAGAGAAAAAATCTCTTCTGGAACAACTAAGCTTTGATAAAGATTATTCTGATATAAGCAAGGAACTAAGAACATTAGAACAGCATGCAACTGTAACAGAAAAGATATTGGAGGCATTTCCGGACTACTATGGTCGATTTATTTGCATGCATTTTGCACGTTTTTTGAACGAGCCTATCACAACTTCTGTGCAGCAGTCGGCGTATGAAGAAATAATATCGTTTTTAGATAATGTGCCTACATTACCATTAACAAAGGACTTAAAATTGTTCTTATTAGAAAGTACAAAAGATGTAAAAACAGATAATATTCATGAATTGTTGGAAAGAACAAAACAATCTTTTGAAAATCCTACTATATTTTTAACAGAAAACAAGGAAGCAATTGAGCGATACTTGGAGTACAAAAAATCCGAGCAATACAAGAATTCTCCCATTTATAAAATTCATCATATATTTAAGGAGTTTAATAAAGCTAGTGGTTATTATGAAGTATTTATTCCCGCAATGAAAAAATTAAGTAATTCTTACGCAGCATATTGTAAACAGATGGAATTAGCTAACGAAACATTATTGTTACACTATCCAGAATACAATCAATTAAATAACTAAGCGCTAATCTCCCTTTATGGTTAGAAGTTTGAATTGTTATGAAGAAAATAGAGTAGTTCCACTATTAGGTATTGGGTAGGGAAAGATGCATAGGACATTCCTACTTATTTAAATTATTTAGAGATAAGCTCGTAAATTTAACAGCCTTTTCTTCCAAGATATAATCCTTTAACGAACACCCATTTCATGATACTCTTATTAATTAGAAGATTGATATAGTTAGGAGTATTTTTATGAAATTAGTAACTTGGAATGTTAATGGAATTAGAGCCTGTGTTAAAAAAGGCTTTTTGGATTTTTTTCAGCAAATAGATGCAGATATCTTTTGTCTTCAAGAAACAAAGCTGCAAGAAGGACAAATAAAATTAGAATTAGAAGGCTACCATCAATTTTGGAATTATGCTGAAAGAAAGGGCTATTCAGGAACAGCTGTTTTTACTAAAGAAAAGCCTCTTTCTGTCCAATATGGCATTGGAGAAGACTTTGAAGAATTAGAGGGGAGAGCTATTACTTTAGAGTTCGAAAACTTTTTCCTATTGAATGTATATACACCAAATTCAAAGCGAGATTTAAGCAGATTATCCTATCGAGTAGAATGGGAAAAACAACTAAAGCAATATATTACATCACTAGAAGCAATGAAGCCGGTGATTTATTGTGGCGATTTAAATGTAGCTCACCAAGAAATCGACTTAAAAAACCCGAAGCCTAATATTGGGAATTCCGGCTTTACAACAGAGGAAAGAGGGGAAATGACTAGCTTACTACAATTAGGTTTTGTAGATAGTTTTAGATATTTATACCCTGAACGAACAGATGTGTACACATGGTGGAGCTATATGGCAAAGGTAAGAGAAAAAAATATTGGGTGGAGAATTGACTATTTTATCGTCTCCAATCAATTAATAGACAATATCACTGATGTAAATATCCATTGTGATGTATTGGGAAGCGATCATTGTCCCGTGCAACTTGATATACAAATATAATATAATGAAAGGGCATCATTTTCGCTAACATTCTAAAGAAGAAAAAAATTCTTAGAATGAAAAGCAGATGCCTTTTTTCGCTTTGAGTAAATTTCCTATATCGAAAACTATTTCTTGGTTACAAATGCTTAAGTATTGGATTTATATATCATCTATACATATTTTGAAGGAGGGACTTCTATGAATTTAAAAGGAATTCATCATGTTTCTGCTATGACAGCGAAAGCGAAAGAAAATTATGCCTTTTACACAAAGGTACTAGGATTACGTTTAATAAAGAAAACAGTCAATCAAGATAATCCTTCTGTCTATCATCTATTTTATGGAGACGAACAAGGAAATCCTGGAACAGAGCTCACGTTTTTTGAAATTCCCCATATGGCTCCTAACAGAGAAGGGGTAAGCAGCATTTCAGCAACCTCTTTGCGAGTGCCAAGTGATAAAGCGTTAGATTACTGGGTAAAACGTCTGGATGATTTTGGTGTCAACCATGGAGATATAACAGAAAGAGCTGGACGGCTGACATTGGAATTTAGGGACTTTGAGACACAACGATTTTTCCTTGTGTCAGATGAGCATGATCCCTTCGTTAAAGCAGGCAGTCCATGGGATAAAAGCTCAGTTCCAACTGAATTTGCAATCACAGGTCTTGGGCCAGTTCAATTAACGGTACGTCGTTCAGAGGCTACTGTTCGTGTATTAACCGATTTACTTGGCTTTCGCTTAAAAGATACCTATCCATCCACTTTCGAAAATCAGCCATCTATACAAGTATATGAGACAGGTGAGGGAGGTTCTGACGCGGAAATCCATCTAGAGGAACGAACCGATTTAAAAGTACAGCGACTAGGAAGAGGGGGCGTACATCATGTAGCCTTTCGTGCTGATAATGAGGATGAACTACACACTTGGATTGAAAAAATAAATGAAGCACGGTTCCAAAATTCAGGCTTCGTTGATCGATACTATTTTAAATCCCTTTATTTTAGAGAACCGAACGGAATCTTATTTGAGATTGCTACAGATGGACCTGGATTCGCTACAGATGAAGCTCTAGAACATTTGGGAGAATCACTTGCACTCCCACCATTTTTAGAGACTAAACGTGCAGACATAGAAGCTATATTAGAACCTTTAGATACAAGCAGTAAATAATCACAAAGAAAGGGAAAATATATGCTAAAATAAAGAAAGTATCATTGTTGGAATTGCTAGGGGGAAAAGAAAAATGAAATGTGTATCCATTGATTTAGATGGTACTTTATTAGATGACCATCATCAAATTTCAGAAGCAAATCGAAACGTTATCCAAAAATTAAAGGAGCATCATATTGATGTGATTTTAAATACAGGACGCCAATACGCAGATGTTATTAAAGTAGATGGCGTTAAAGAATTAGAGCTTCCGATTTTTTGCCTAAATGGCAGTATGATGTATGATGAAACAGGAAACCTGCTCTATGAAACACAAATTTCGCTTGAGTTATATCAAACCTTGCTCAAAGCATTACAAAGCCTAGAGGTTGGGGTGCTTGTCTATACGAATCAAGGTGGATTTCCAGGGACTTTGCCAATGCTTCGAGGGAAAGCTTGGGATGAGATTCAAGCACTTTTCGATCAACAAGATTATGAAGCGATTCTTCAATTAAAAGATGTTAAAATCTATAAATTAATCGCAGTTGTTGATGAAACACAATTGGATAAAATTGATAAAGTGAAAGAGGCTTTAAAAAAACATGATACAATTTCTTTCTCATCTTCTTTTCCAAATAACTGTGAAATCACGTCAAGTGAAGCACAAAAGGGAAAAGCGATTAGACGATATGAAAACTTGCGAAATCTTTCCTTTGATGAAGTTTATTCCTTTGGGGATGGCGGTAATGACGTAACCCAATTTGAAGTATCTACAAGATCTTTTGCGATGGAAAATGCTCCAGAAGAGATAAAAAAAAGAGCAAGCGATATTACAAAGAGCAACAACGAGAGTGGCGTAGCATATGCAATTGAAGAGATTCTGAAATTAGTGTAATCGTCATATACTAGATTAATGAAAAGCCAGATTCCTTATGGTAACATCTGGCTTTTTCGCTGCGAAAATGGATAAAAAGAATAGGAGTCTGATACATTTTGAAAAAAATTGTGTTTACTGGTGGGGGATCAGCTGGACATGTTACCCCTAATATTGCCATCATTAATGAGTTAAATAAACAAGATTGGGATATTTCCTATATCGGCAGCAAAGCAGGAATCGAAAAAGATTTAATTGAAAAGATTGATATTCCTTATCACTCGATTTCAAGTGGGAAGCTTCGAAGATATCTATCAAAAGAAAATGTCAAAGACATTTTTAAAGTATTAAAAGGCTGTTATGATGCAAGAAAAGTACTGAAAAAAATCAAACCAAATGTCGTATTTTCAAAGGGTGGATTTGTTTCCGTACCTGTTGTCATTGCAGCCCGTCAATTAAAGATACCTGTCATTCTTCATGAAAGTGATTTAACACCAGGATTAGCCAATAAATTATCTGTGCGATTTGCATCGAAAATCTTCACCTCTTTTGAAGAAACATTGCAATATCTTCCTACAGAAAAAAGTAAAGCGATAGGTTCTCCGATTCGAAAAGAAATACTCTCTGGTTCACAAGCGAAAGGGAAGCTATTTCTAGGCTTTACTAGTCAAAAACCGATTCTTACCGTTATGGGCGGGAGCCTCGGTGCAAAAAAAATAAATGAAGTCGTTCGTAATAATTTAGATACTCTATTGCAAACCTATCAAATCGTCCATCTATGTGGCAAAGGCAATCTTTCAGAAGAGCATGAAGGGATAAAAGGTTATAAGCAATTTGAGTATGTGTATGAGGAATTAGCTGATATCTTAGCAGCGACGGAGGTAGTCATTACAAGAGGCGGATCGAATTCTATCTTTGAATTTCTAGCATTACGGATACCCATGGTCATTATTCCGTTAACGAAACAGCAAAGTAGAGGCGATCAAATATTAAATGGCAAAGTCTTTACGGAAAATGGTTACTCCTATATGATAGAAGAAGAGTCGTTAACGAAAGACCATTTCCTTCATACCCTTAAAGAAATTCAACGCAACAGGGCGTTAATGATTGAAAAAATGCAACAGAACAAAAGCAAAAATGCGTTAGAGGAAATTATAAAAGAATTAAATCGTTATTAATATAAGCATATGTCAGGCTACAAGTAGAGTTTGCATGTTCAAATCTACCTGTAGCCTTTATTTATGGTCGCTTGATAATTTCTTCAGAAAAAGCCAAAATATATAAATGGGAATCGCTATATTAGCGCAAGGAAAGTAGGTAGAAACAATGCAATCATTTACAGATCTCGGATTGTCTTCATCAACCATCGAAAAACTTAAAAAACAAGGAATAAAACAGCCAACCCCCATTCAAGCAAAGGTCATTCCACCACTCCTAAAAGGAGGAGATTTAATTGCCCAAGCACAAACGGGGACAGGCAAAACATTTGCTTTTGTATTGCCGATATTAGAAAAATTGGATACTGATGCAAAACACATTCAAACACTAATCTTAACACCCACAAGAGAGCTAGCCATTCAAATAACCGATGAAATCATGAAAATGAAACAAGAGGCAATAAAGGTGCTAGCTGTATACGGCGGGCAGGATGTGGACAAGCAATTGAAAGTCTTACAAAAAGATGTATCAATAGTAGTCGCTACACCAGGCAGATTAATTGATCATATCAAACGCGGTACGGTTGATTTAAGTAAAATCTCTTATTTTGTATTAGATGAAGCAGATCAAATGCTTCACATTGGATTTTTAGATGAGATTAGCTATATCATGAGACATATACCTAAGTCGAGACAAACGATGTTATTTTCTGCAACTATTTCAAAGGAAGTAGAAAAGCTTGCGAAAAAATATACGAAAAATGCCGAATATTTTACAGTAGAAGCAAAACAAGGGCCTGCAAAGACGGTTAAGCAAGTAAGCATACATACAACTGATCGTGCAAAACAAGGAACGTTAATGACCTTAGTTAAGGAAGCGAATCCCTATATGGCCGTAATTTTTTGCAGAACAAAGCGTCGTGTGACCAAATTATATGAAGTATTGCTCGCAAATAAATTTAGCTGTGGCCAATTACATGGAGATTTGTCGCAAACAAAAAGAGAGCAAGTAATGAAAGCTTTTCGAGATGGAAAATTCCAATTATTAATTGCTACAGATGTTGCGGCAAGAGGATTGGATATTGATGGTATTACACATGTTTATAATTATGATATTCCACAGGATGCGGAGAGCTATGTGCATCGAATCGGCAGAACGGGTAGAGCAGGAACAGAAGGGTATGCAGTTACCTTTTATTCCTCTGATGATAGAGACCTATTAGACACTATTGAGGAACAATTGGCTATTAAAATAGAAAAAATACAACAGCCTAAAAAGACAGACAAAAATAAAAAAGAGCTGGAAACGAAACCTCAAGTAAAAAAGGACAAAAAGCAAGGTTCTCCTAAAAATAATAGAGAGACATCTCGTCCATCTAGATCTGATAGACAAAGTAATGATAACAAACGAAAACGTTTTTCAGAGAGCAATAAGAACTCAAGTACATTCCAATCACCTGCTAAAAAACGGACAAAACCAAAGAAGCGAGCAGGAAAAAGATAAATTTGTTAGCCAAAATAGGAATATAACATCGAAAGGAGCTCATTCCATTGTTAAAAGCGGAAATGAAAAATCATCTAGAAAAAGCACAAAAAGAAGGAAAAGTTGTTCTTTTTGAAGAAGAATTGAATTATGTTAGAAAAGAAGAACTACTTACAGAGGACAATATAGTTGTAGGAACCACCGCAGAGCGTTTTTCAGATCTATATATGGAGCTTGCGAATAAAGAAACGGACGAAGTCGTACAAGAAAATATCGATGCCATTTTCTTAAAGGAAGAAGTTCAATACTTTGAAAAAAATATAGATGTATATCTCTATGTGGAAACAAAGGCATTCGAGGTTATTGGAGTTGATTCTCTGTCATTAGAAGTAGATTCCGTCTTTAAAACTTATGAAGTATTATGTGGGTTAAAAGCTCCAAAAAAGAAGGAAAAAGAAATCCGTTCATTTATGGAAGAGCATTTAAGCGGAGATGAGACTAATTACCAACTAATGTTTAATGGAAATGACGGCATATGGGATGTTAATTTCTCTTTAGAAAAAGTCAACAGTTTTCACAAAAACATGGAAATTGGCGAAGCATTAAAACTAGCATATGCATTTTTATTTGCATTACAAGGAAGTTTAACTGCTTAAGGTGTAGAAAAAATAGAAATATAATCGTTTTTATAAGTGAGGGAGAGAAATGTCAGAAGAAGCGAATCAAATAGTTCAGATTAATTCTAGTGAATTTTCATGGAATAAGAAGGATGGTGTTTTCCATTTTGATGGAGCGCCAGCACTCTTGTTTTGGGATAATGCATTTGAAATTTTTTTAAGTACGATTATGGAAATCTCCGGACCGGATGCTTCCAATGCTGTCTTTGAAACGACGGGATTCCGCATGGGTCTCCTAGTAAATGACTATTATCAAAATCGTTTTTCAATCGAGGAAGTTATCAAGAAATACAGTGAAATTTATTCCAGTGCCGGCTGGGGAAATGTTACAATTACCTCCTTTAATAAAGAAGCGAAAACTGTTAAAGTGCAGTTGAAAAACACATGGGAACATCGGATATTTCAATCTCTGAATCCTAACCAATCTGCTGTTTTATTACCTAGTCATTGGGCAGGTGTTTTCAGTGGTCTATTTCAAGAGAATATGTGGTATGAGTTAACAAAAACACAATCAAGTGGAGCGGATTATGATGAAATGAATATATTCGTATCATCTAATACACCACACCATAATGTCCATGAAATAGCGAGAGGAAAAGAAGCAAATTACATAAATGAATTAGAAGAAATGGTAGAGAAGCGCACGAAAGAATTGTCTACTTTAATTAGACATCTTTCGACACCAGTAATGCCTGTTATGCAAGGAATAATAGCAATTCCCCTAATTGGTAAATTTAATGATGAGCGTTTTGAAGATTTACTGCAAAAAGGATTAAAAGAATTCTCCGAGCGCCGTGCAAGCTTCCTGTTGCTTGATTTAACTGGAATTAGTGAATTTGATTCCTTTATCATTTTTCGACTTCAGGGCTTAGTGAAAGCAATCGAATTAATCGGAGGAGAATGTGTTCTCGTTGGTATTAATCCTTCATTAAGCATGCAAATAATTAATTCTGGTGTGGATATAAAACATATTCAAACATTTGCGACATTGGAGCAAGGCATCCAATATGCGATAGAAGCACTTGGTTATCGAATTGAGAAACAAGTGATGCATAAAGAGTAATCTATGGGTACCTTCAGTTAAATACGGGTTTACAACGCTAAGCCTGTTTTTAACAACGTTAAGAATACTTTAGTGCTCTTAAAGAATCTAAGGATACTATTTTCTCCAAATTAAAGTGGTATCCACCTCGTAAATTAATATGTTCCCACCTAACGGTAACAATTTCTCAAGTTTACTATTTTCTATGATTTCTATAAAACTTATAACCAAAATATATAAAGGGAAATAATACAAGAAGTATTACTATTGGTGTTGGTAAAATGGGCATACTCTCTTTCCTCCTTTTTTGATAATATTTCTTTAACAGTTATAATAAATCTTTTTTTGAATAAATCTTTATGGATACAATCAAAGAGATACAAAGAATAGCAATAACAGCCACAATCAGTATCAAACATTTAGCTAACATAGACATTGCAGATAGTTCAATAAAATCGAGTCTGATATCTACGTTTGATAGTGCCGGCAAGATAAATGGTGTTGCTACAATAACAATTGAGAAGAAATACTTTGTTCTTTCATAACCTAATTTATACTGTATGGGTGTATATACGCCAAATAATATTGTCGAAATCAGCAGAGCAGTAAGTGTGCTTAACAGGGTAAGATATTCAACTTTAGGCACGAACAGTGCTAATACGGTATATGCTACATAGCAGTAGGTAAAAATCAAAAGAAGAAAAGCATATCTTGCCTTTATGAGCATGCTGCGAGAATATGGCGTACCACAAAGTAACGCGGTAGCTTTAGGGTATTTCATTTCTGCAATCGATACATACTGATAGAGCATAAATTCTGTAAAAATCACTGAAATTAGAAAGGTGTTAAAACCTAAAAATTCAGGATTGCGAGCCATAATAAATAGTGGGAAAGCAATTACTACAAGCAACATTTCTTGACAAGGAGAATATCCTTTTTAACGAGATGTAATAACATTATTTTTTGTCTCCTTTTCTATGTATCCAAGCATAATATCTTCAATTGTAGCTCTTTCAATCAGAATGTCGTGCATGTTTGTTTGAACCTTCGACAATTGATTGGTGATACCCGAAAAACCAAATTCTGTTTCTTGAATATTCAAGAACAAGTTTCTGGTTTCATCAGTCAAATCCTTTATATCGCCTTTTACCAAACGGTGAGTGTCAATCAGAATATCCTTTTCTTCTTCAAATAAAATCCTACCATTGTTGATGAGAATTAACATATCTGCAACTTTATCTAAATCAGAAGTGATATGCGTCGAAAAGAAAACCCCTTTACCTCCTTGTTTCATATAATCTTTCAAGATTTCCATAAGCTGACTTCGGATTAAGGGGTCTAATCCACTTGTAGGTTCATCCATTATCAGTAAGTCCGCCTGATGGGAAAGTGCTAAAGTCAATGAATATTTCATACGCATCCCCTTTGATAAGGTGGCAATCTTTTGGCGTGGGTTTAAGGAAAAGCGTTCCATAAAGGTTTTGTAATCTTGTTCACTCCATCTTGAATATGCAGGGGATATAATGCTTGTCATTTCTGCCATTGACAATTCATCATAAAAGCCTCCATCATCCAAAACAATCCCAATACGATCCTTTAATTCCTGTTCATATTTGTTCATATCCTTTCCAAAGAATTTAATAGTACCTGATGCTCTTGTTACAAGTCCAAGTATTGTCCGTATTGTAGTTGTTTTCCCTGCTCCATTGATACCAATAAACCCTGTAATGCAATCCTCCTCTAAAGTAAAACTAACATCAGAAAGAGAAAAATCTCCATAAGATTTATTTAGCCCTGTTACTTCTAAAATGCTACTCACTGTCCATCCTCCTCATATAGAATATTCATCATTTCATTTAACTCTTCTTTAGTAATTCTCAATGTCTTTGCGGTTTGAATTAACACAAGCATTACTTGCTCAACAAGATGACGTTTAGAGTCTCGAATCAGCTCAAGATTGCCGGTAGAGACAAAAGTACCAATTCCCACTTGACTTGTAATAAACCTTTCTTCTTCTAATTCATCGTAAACGCGACGAATAGTAAGAACACTTACCTTCAAGTCATGGGCAAAATTTCGAATAGATGGGAGAGGATCACCCTCACCAATCTCTCCTTTGAAAATAGCATCTTTTATTTGGTCTTTGATTTGCTGGTGAATAACGCTCTTAATTTTTTGTTTCTAGGGATAATTTCATCAGTTGTTTTCTGTTTACGACAATAACGAATACAGCCATATATAAGGAGGGCTGCAACCTACTTGATCCACGTTTTGTAATACGAACCATAGTAGATTAAAATTTACCGGATTCAAACACCTCAGGATCCACTCCAGCTAATGGGACAAATTTTTGATTGGTTAAACCAATCTATCTCTCCAATTTCTGAAATAATCGTTTCAGCGATTTTTCACCGATACCAGGGATAGATTAGATTGATAATCTTATATTCTTCAATACAAAGAGCAACTATCTCTGCCTCCAACTCTGATAGATGCTCTTTATATTATAGAAGCATATTAAAATAAAGGGTGAAGATGCTGATGGCAGCCAATCATTAAATGGACCTATTGAAAGTAGAGGAGAATGGGTAACGATTGAAGTTATGAAAGTGCGTCTTAATTCTTGTGGATCGAGTGGATTATGAAGTAGCCGATCAGGATTTAAGTTACAGTATGGTCAGCATGTCAAGTATTCCCCATTGTAAAGTAGTGATTAAAAATGTTAAGCGAAGGACATAATTTTATTTTTACTCCACCCAATTATAGTGATGATTTTAGGAAATTGAATAATTAAGACCAGGCTTTAACGGAGCAACGAAAAAAATCTGTAACCACCAAGTAGAAATGAACACTTTCTTACCAAAAATGCTGAATAAGACTGAACACTATTTTCCAGTAATGACGAGAACTTTATTTAGAGAGAAGAGCAGGAGAGCCTAATTTGGCTGAGCCAGATATCTTGGTGCATCCGGCTTCATGGCTCATCAACTTATCCGCAGAGGCTGTATGTAAAGTGACAATGTACACGTTCTAATTTCCAGCAAAGTGTTAACTTCAATGCAACAAAAAGTGTTCAAAGTTAACTGACGATTACAAAAGCCCAATTTCTCAAATATAAATGTTGAGAAATTGGGCTTTAATATGAGAATTCCCTTAACGTTGTAAATCTGCAATTCTTGACTATGGCTTTTTTTATAATATTTTCCATTCATCTGGAAAAAATAAGAAGGAAGCGATAAAGGAGAGGATACTATGCCTGAATTACCAGAAATGGAAAACTACAAAATCCTATTAAGTGAATTGATTGTCAACCGCCCGATTACTGCTATTGCCATAAATCGTGAAAAATCAATAAATATTCCGATTCCTGCCTTCTTAAATCAAATGCAAAATGCATCCATCATTCGAATCGAAAGACGTGCAAAACATTTACTTTTTCATTTATCCAATCAAAAAATCTTGTTGCTTCATTTAATGCTTGGTGGATGGATGTTTTACGGAAAAGAAGAAGAGAAGCCCAAACGAACGATTCAAATCCAATTTTCATTTGGAGAAAAACATCTATATTTTATCGGATTACGCTTAGGGTATCTTCATTTGCTTACCCTAGAAGAATGTAAAGAAAAACTGAAAGAGCTTGGACCTGAGCCATTTAATTCTACATTTACGGAGGAGCTCTTTATAAGAACTATAAACACGAAGAGAGGAAATTTAAAGCTTAAATTAGTTGATCAACATTTTATTGCTGGGATTGGCAATTGTTATTCAGATGAAATTTGTTATGAGGCACAGCTTTTGCCAACAAGAAAACTAGAAGACTTAAAGGAGCCTGAAATGAAAAATCTTTTTCGCTCCATAAAGAACACACTGACACTAGCAACCAATATAGGGGGATATATGGAACATCCACTCTATTTAGGTGATACTAAAACAGGGAGCTACAATGATATTTGCAAAGTATATGATAGAGAAGGAGAAGCATGTCCACGCTGCCAGAATAAAATAAAGAAAATTAAAATCTCTTCTAAAAAAAGTTTTTATTGTCCAGGATGTCAGTTTTAACTATTTTTCCGCATATATTAGGAGTAATTTTCAAAAAAATGGACAGACTATTCCTTTAGTCCACTTAACACCCAACTTATCCATGGTGGAAAGCATCATATAATAAGGAGTGAGAAAATGGCTTTTTTGAAAAAGGGAATATTACAAATTTTGATATTCTCCATTTTCCTATCTGGCAGCACACCAAATGCTTTTTCTCCAATGGCTTTAGCAGCAGAAACACATAAAAAAGCAACGATATCCACTGCACTTGAATCTCTCTTACAATCAGAACCTGATCTGAAAGGAAGTCTTGCAGGAATTAGCATACGCGATCAAGAATCTGGCAACATCCTTTATGAACATATGAGTGATTTACGATTAACACCAGCCTCCAATATGAAGTTATTGACATCCGCCGTTGCCTTAAAAGTATTGGGGGAGGACTATCAATTTATTACGGAAATCTATGGAGATGGTAGAGTGGTAAATGGGCATTTGAAAGGAAATTTGTACATAAAGGGGAATGGAGATACGAGTCTACTAGCAACTGATTTAGAAAAAATGGCAAAAGAACTGAAGCAAAAAGGAATCCGTTACATTGATGGTAACATCATTGGTGATGATTCTTGGTATGATGACACGCCATATTCCGTTGATTTAGCATGGAGTGATGAATCAACCTATTATGGAGCGCCGATTTCTGCTTTAACCTTATCACCAAATAAAGAATATGACGCTGGGACCGTATTACTGGAAATAAAGCCTGGAAAAAATATTGGCGAGCCTGTCGTAATCAACAGTATTCCTAGAACATCGGAAATAAAAATAAAAAATATGGTGAAAACAGGGGATAAAGAGTCTGGGACTAGCTTGAAAGTGGAGAGAAAACATAATAGTAAAGTGGTCACTGTTACTGGGAGACTACCTATTACTACTTCTCTAAAAAAAGAGTGGGTTTCAGTAGATAATCCTACGAAGTATACATTAGACGTATTCCAGCAAGCATTAAAGAAAGAAGGAATACAATGGAATGGGGCAGTCCAAAAAGGAAAAACTCCACAAATAGCCTCCCTTATTACCACGCATGCTTCGATTCCTCTCTCTGAATTACTCATTCCTTTTATGAAATTGAGTAATAATACGATTGCAGAAACATTAATCAAAGAAATGGGGGTTGTTAAGAAAGGAGAAGGAAATTTTGAAAAAGGATTAGCGGTTTTAAAAGAGGAATTAATTGCTTTTCAACTGGACCCAAACAAGATGCTTATTCGCGATGGATCTGGTATATCTCCTATAGACTATATTTCGGCTAATGATTTGAGTCTATTTTTATACGAAGTTCAAGCAGAACCTTGGTTTGCAACATTCAGTCAAGCATTACCTGTTTCAGGTATGGAGGAACGATTGGTAGGAGGTACGCTTAGAAATAGATTAAACGGAGAAAACACCAAAGGGAAGGTTATAGCAAAAACAGGAACCCTCACCTCTGTCAGCACATTATCTGGATATATGGAAAGTACAAACGGAAAAAAATACATCTTTTCCATCTTACTAAATCATCTCGTGGATGAAGAAAAAGGAAAAGAAATAGAAGATCGTATTATTGAGACATTGGCAGAATATTGATTTGTCACTCTAGACGATATTTTTGATTCTTTTTGTAAAAAGGATTAGAAATATCGTCTTTTTCCTATTTGACTTTAAGAGGAAAGTCTTTCTCTAAGTATTTCATTTCTCCCTTCCAATTATTTAGATAAGTGCCATATTTATACTATAGTTTGAAGAATATCACACAGGGATATGAGTATTAATTGACATTTTATTCAGAATATTAATAATGATAATTGACATATTTTACCTCATATTATACTCTATCTGTATATTATATTATCATTCAAAATATAGGAATAACTATTAATCTTATAAAGCCTGATTAGGAATATAGAATTGAAGTGAAAAACCACCATAGTAGTACATTAAAGGTGCAATTAGTAAGGTACAACAAATGGGGCAATGTAAATTCTTGGACTGTGAAATCAGGTAATACATTAGTTGCTTTTTTATACCCTGTAGTAGCAAACGATAAATACTTTTTAGAATTTGACGCACCAAGTAGCTTTAGTGGATTTGTACAATAGCATTATAAAAGGATGTTTACGGATGTCTACGACTATATTGAAAATCATAGCCTTAATAGCTATGATAATAGATCATTATGGAGAATTTTTTCCGAACACTCCTGAATACTTAAGGTGGATAGGGAGAATATCTATACCAATATTTATTGTGTCTTTATAGGAATCCAGCACACCTCGAATAAAAAGTTGTTTTTCTTCCGTCTATATATGGCAGGAGTAATAATGGCTTGTATAAATTTAATGATAATTTTGAAATAGAATCGAAATGTTCTCTAGAGCATCTTTCATTTCTTATATTAATGAGGTGATTACGTGGACCATGTTGAGTACAAAGCATATTTGAAGCAGCAATATTCCCATGAGATTCGACCGTTACAATCAGTTAATGACGTTATCTCCGCATTTCAAAAAAAATTAGATATTGTCGAAACAGAATTATCAGAATCCGAAGCTATTTTCTTAAAAATGACAATGCTTAACTATATTAATGTACACAAAAACGACCCTATAAAATCTAACTTGGATAACTTAAATTTCATTTCGTATGAAGTAGTAAGAAATGAAAAAAGTGATCATTACTACAATCATATGGGGATTACATCTGATAATGAAAGAATACTTGTCATTATTGAATCCCAGTTAAATGCAATAACCTCCAATTGCGAAGAACTAAAAGTTGATATGATTATTGAACGTGGAATCGACACACCTCATGTTAATCAAGAAACATCTGAGTTTTTTGCATATCTAATGCTTTTTGATTCTCATAATGAGAATCATTGACTCCGACAGGAGACAAAAAGATATGATTTTACAGAAAAGTGAAAGAGTTACAGGAAAATTAATTCTCGATTTTAAGAGTCTATTCTATGGACTCTTTTTTTGGGGGATCTCCAAGAGCAAAATTAAAAATGAAGAATTTTAGGTTATATAATTGTTCTAGAAAAGGGCGTGATTGTGGAGAAATACATAGAATGATCAAACTTTTTTATAAAACCGAAACTTAAATCTGTTGGATAAGAATCAATTTTGATCAATCTTTTTTCAAAATTGATTCTTTTATTTATCGTAAAACGCTGGCTTGGGAGGTATTTTTGATTAAACTTTATTTTAAAGCAACAACAAGGAGTTAAAGTACTCAACTAATTATAAATAAAGACTCTTCTCAAGCAGTCAAAGTAGCAAATGAATGAAAGAGCAAACTCGCTGCAAAGCAAATAGAGCATAACTTCTCGAAAGTTGGTCCATACCTTACTGCAAGTATTGGAATTGCAACAATCATTCCCAAAGAAGAACTTTCTCCTTCCTTATTAGTTTTAAAAGCGGATGAAGGACTATATGAATCAAAAGAAAAAGGAAGAAACACCTATACAGCCATTGAGGTAGATATGGTTATATAGAAAAGACCAATTTCCCTCCTATTAACATAATGGAAGGGAAATTGGTCCTTTTTCATTAATCGTTTTTCGTAAGCTTTGCTAAACCTGTAATGTATTCGAAAAACGCATCCCGATTTGCATCATATACAACAGAAACAGGACGACCTTCTTCACTTAGTAAGGTTCTACCTTGGGAAGGAGCTTCTGTTAAAGCAATGGATTTCACTTCTTTCATTTTAACCAATTCTTTTTTTCCAATCGTTGCAGTGGTTAAAACATCCCATAAATAATAGGTAGAGTTTGTCTCCACATGCACAAGAGGGGGACAAGCAGCATAACATTGCCCAATGAAATCGACGCCTGAAAATCTTCTTAATGATGCCCAATTATTTCGTACGGAAAGAGTTAGTGGCACTTGATTTGTACTTTCTAATGCCACCATTTCAATCGTTAAATCGCTAGCCCATACTGTTGATACTGCCCACGGATCCCAGAAAGCATTCCATTCCGCAGTTCCATCATGCTCCGGCTCTTGCACATTGCCGACCTCTAAGAATGTTCCCCCCATCCAAACTAATTTTTCAATTTTTTCTTGAATATCTGGGGCAATTTCTAATGCTCTTGCCAAATCTGTTAACGGGCCAGTAAATAAAAGCGTCGTTTTATCCGGATTTTCTCTGACAGCTTTAATTAAATGTTCATGTGCAGGAAGAGCGCTTTCAGGTGCAGTTACTACGCCACTTTCATTTAAAATCGGCAGTGCATCTACATAAAAAGTATGCATTCTCCATTCTTTTGGAAAAGGATTCACTCCACGAGAATTGGATCTAGCAACTTCAATTGCTCCATTACCAAATCGATCAATAATCTTTCTACTTGCACTAATACCAGGCTCTAAATAGCCATCTGCCGGAATGACGGAGACACCAATTAATTCCACTTCATCCATTTGTAGTAGAAGGAAAAGGGAAACTAAATCATCAATTCCTGCATCATGGTTAAAATAAACTTTCTTTGACAAAGACATTCACTCCTATGTATTACAATCATTTATAAAGCTTATTCTATTATACTATCAGATTCATGCGAATAATTAGTAAAAAAATACTAAATATTTGTTTCTAGTCTCTTCTAAATTAACTTAGCTTAACTTATTTATATAGACAATTAAATTAATTGGAAAAATTTTACCCACAAAAAGAAAAAGAGCTTAGCATAATCTCCAAGTTCTTTTTCTTTATATACCTAGATGCGTATAGTTTCTATTATCGATTAATAGATTTGTTATTTACATAATCGTGAAGTTATTTTCGTCCAAAATCAGCCTTAATCTCTCCATATTTATTCGTATCCCATTTTAAAATCTTATTGGAATAGTTGTTTTCCTTCAACCACTTTTCTGCACGTTCGATTAATTGCCATAATTCTTCTGTTCGCTTGTCTCGCACTAAGGTAGTGTTTGCTTTTTTATTTCGAACCCAAGAAAGAGCGGTCATACTGTCGCTGTAGATGGTCGTATTTTTTTCTTGTTTTTGCAAAAGACTTAGCGCATGTACGATTCCTAAAAACTCACCAATATTATTTGTTCCAAATACTGGCCCATAGTGGAAGAGAACTTCTCCCGTTTTCGTATGGACTCCACGATATTCCATCAACCCAGGATTACCGCTACAAGCTGCATCTACAGATATGCTATTTTCATCAATTGCTTCTAAGGAAGTATTAGCCTGTTTTTTAGAGGAAGAGCCTTTCGCCGCTTTTTGACCAAAACTCCCTCCTTGATTAAAGGCTTTTTCTGCTTCCTCAAGTGATTGGTAAGATTTAAAAGCTGCTCCTTTAAATCCTTTTGTCTGTTTTTCGCATTCAGCCCACGTACGATAAATCCCAGGTTTTCTTCCATTCCATACAACATAATATTTTTTCCCTGCCATTCATTATAACCAACCTTTCACGTCCTATTAAGTAATCATATCATATAATGAAATCGAAGCACAAAATAGGCATTTAGCCACAAACTTTTGAAAAGGCTTTCTATAATTCTTGTAATTTACTATAATGATGGGGAGTAAAATAGGAGGGTGGGGCATTCATTGTTACAGTTACTTCCACTAATGATTGAAAGAGTCGGTATTTTAGTTATCTTTGCCTTCTTATTATCAAGAATCAAGATTTTCCGTTCGATTATCCATAAGGAATCACAATGGCAGGATAAGCTCTATTTAATTCTTTTCTTTGGCTTGTTCGGGATTATTAGCAACTATACCGGGGTAGAAATTTTAAAAGGAAGCATAAGTACACATACATGGCAGCATGAACTAGATGTATCAAGCGCGATTGCAAATACGCGCATTATGGGTGTTGCGATTGGTGGCATGATTGGAGGTCCTTTAGTAGGTCTTGGAGTGGGATTAATAGCCGGTCTTCACCGCTTAACACTAGGCGGATTTACCGCGCTAGCCTGTGGATTATCAACGATCATGGCAGGGATAGTTACCGGTTTCCTCGGCAGGAAGTATTCTATCCAGCAAGACTCAGCCAGCAAGGCTGTTATTATCGGCATAGCGATGGAAATAATTCAAATGGCATTCATCCTTTTATTCGCATCACCATTAGCTCTTGCACTCGAACTAGTCAAAATCATTGCTTTTCCGATGATTGTCATCAATGGATTTGGGATGTTAATTTTCATTTATATCATACAAAATATTCTTTTAGAAGAGGAAAAAACGAAAGCAGCCCAAACCAATATCGCTTTAAATATTGCACAATCTACACTAGCGTACTTTAGGCAAGGCCTAAATCCTGAATCAAGTAAACAGGTTGCTAAAATTATGCTTAAAGCAACAAACGCAGATGCAGTATCCATTACAAATAGATCGATTGTATTAGCACATGAGGGTCTAGGAAGGGATCATCACATTCCCCTTGATAAAACCTCTACAAAACTTACAGAAAAAGTGTTAAGAGAAGGTAATATATTAGTAGCCAAAAATAAAGACGAAATTCAATGCAACAATCAAGATTGCCCTCTCTATGCTGCTATTTTATTACCCTTAAAAGCGAATAATAAAATAGTTGGTTCATTGAAGCTTTATTTTGCTAATCCCAAAAACATTCAATTAGTAGAATACACAATGGCGGAAGGCTTAAGTAAATTATTTTCTTTACAGCTGGAATTAGCAGAGGCAGAGCTTCAGCAAAGGCTACTAAAAGATGCGGAGATTAAAGCATTGCAATCACAGGTTCATCCCCATTTTCTTTTTAACAGCATGAATACTATATCAGCACTAATTCGCACAGATGGAGAGAAAGCTCGGGAAATGATTCGAAAATTGAGTATTTATTTTCGCAGTAATATACAAGGTTCCAAAAATATGTTAATTCCCTTAACACAGGAATTAGAACATGTGCATGCTTTTTTAGCATTAGAAGAAGCACGGTTTCCAGATAAGTTCATCTTGAAAGAGTCAGTTGATCCTGAATTAAAGAAGGTACTAATTCCCCCTTTTACCCTTCAGCCTTTAGTTGAAAATTCGATACGCCACGCATTTTCAAAAGGAAATGTTGGAAATATTACGATATCTGCTCATAAAGGAAAGGATAGAATGGTGCTGATTGCAGAAGATGATGGTAAAGGGATGTGTGAGGATACACTTTATATGATTGGGCAAAAAACAATAACATCTAGCACTGGCACAGGAACCGCGCTTTGGAATATACAAGAGAGAATGAAAAAAATTTATGGAGAAAAAGGGATGTTCAACATTGAAAGTGAGTGGAATAGAGGAACAAAGGTAATGATCAAAATACCATTTAACGAGCCAGCAATCTGGAGGGGAGCAGATGATTAAAGCATTAATTATAGAAGATGAACCATTGGCTAGAGATGAACTAAGCTATCTGTTAAAAAGAAGTAATAAGATGGAGATAGTAGGGGAATGCGATTGCCTTGAAACTGCCTTAGAGTATATTGACAATCTTGAAATCGATGTAATATTTTTAGATATTGAGCTTGGGGAAGAGAACGGGATGAACTTAGCCGAACGATTAAACCTTAAGGAAAATGGAAATGCCCCTGAAATTGTTTTTGCTACCGCTTATGACGAATATGCTTTGCAGGCGTTTAATGTCAATGCACTTGATTATCTTCTAAAACCATTTGAAGAAGAGCGAATTAATCAAACGATTATAAAACTAGTAAATAAAAGAGAAAGAAAGAGGAATGAAGGGCAAGGAAATAAACTTACTAACTCTCCGATACATAAAAATAAGCTCGCGATTTCAACAAACGAAAAAATTAAAATCATCGATGTAGATTGTATTGTTTATATTAGTGCACAAAATGGAAAAACATTACTTGTTACCGATGAAGAGGAAATGATCGTTACATTTACCTTAAGTCAATTAGAACAAAAGCTAATAAACAGTCCAATTATGAGAGTCCATCGGTCTTATTTAATAAATAAAGAACGAATTTGTGAAATAGAACCATGGTTTAACTCTACTTATTTATTATGTATGAATAATGGGGAAAAGGTGCCATTGAGTAGAAATTATACGAAAGAGATTAAGCAGTTATTCGGTTTTTAACAAAGATGATTTTTTAGTCGAACCTAACAGATAAAATCATTGTATTTTATCTGTTATTTTTTGCATCTCATATATAAATCCCCGCATTCTGTCATGAAAATGACTTATCTTCCTTTTTCATTTTTTATAATAATAGCATTAAAGGAGGTAGATAAATATGAATGCGGTTACAATTGTAATAGCATCTGCGTGTATCTTGATGATTGCTTATCGTTTATATGGTACCTTTATGACTGGGGTAGCGTCAGGAAAATGCGGATTTACAACGCTAAGCCCATTTTCAAGACGATTCCCCCAGTTTTAACAACGTTAAGAAAGTTTCAATGGTCTTAAAGAATCTAACGAGACCATTTTCTCCGAATTAAAATGGTATTCTCCAAGTAAATTAATATGTTCCCAACCTAGAGGTGACATATGGTGCAATAATTCTTCATTAAAACTACCTGACCGTTTTTGATATTCAACTGCCT